>CP067346.1:0-152500 GCA_021561035.1 Clostridioides sp. ES-S-0054-01 | reverse complement strand
CGATTTTCATCCTTGCTCGACCTGTATGTCTTGCAATCAAGCTCTCTTTTGCCTTTACACTCTACGTACGATTTCCGACCGTACTGAGAGAACCTTTGAGCGCCTCCGTTACCTTTTGGGAGGCGACCGCCCCAGTCAAACTGCCCACCTGACAGTGTCCCAAGACCAGATTCATGGCCTATGGTTAGAGTCCCAGTACTACAAGGGTGGTATCCCAAGGATGGCTCCGCCAAAACTGGCGTCCTGGTTTCAAAGCCTCCCACCTATCCTGTACATGTAGTACCAAGACCCAATGTCAAGCTACAGTAAAGCTCCATGGGGTCTTTCCGTCCTGTCGCAGGTATCCGGCATCTTCACCGGAATTACAATTTCACCGAGTCTGTTGTTGAGACAGTGCCCAAATCGTTACGCCTTTCGTGCGGGTCGGAACTTACCCGACAAGGAATTTCGCTACCTTAGGACCGTTATAGTTACGGCCGCCGTTTACTGGGGCTTAAGTTCACTGCTTCGATTGCTCTAACAGATCCCCTTAACCTTCCAGCACCGGGCAGGCGTCAGCTCCTATACATCGTCTTGCGACTTAGCAGAAACCTATGTTTTTGGTAAACAGTCGCTTGGGCCTATTCTCTGCGGCCACCGGATGGTGGCACCCCTTATCCCTAAGTTACGGGGTCATTTTGCCGAGTTCCTTAACAACAGTTCTCTCGCTGGCCTTAGGATACTCTCCTCACCCACCTGTGTCGGTTTGCGGTACGGGTACCTTTAACCTCGATAGAGACTTTTCTTGACAGTGTGAAATCAGCTACTTCGCTACTAAATTTCGCTCCCCATCACATCCCAGCATTATCAAAGCGGATTTACCTACTCTGACTGCCTCAATGCTTGGGCACACATAACCAACAGTGTGCTTAGCTTATCCTACTGTGTCATCCCATCTCTCAAACGGTTATCGGTAGTACAGGAATATCAACCTGTTGTCCATCACCTACGCCTTTCGGCCTCAGCTTAGGTCCCGACTAACCCAGGGCGGACGAACCTTCCCCTGGAAACCTTGGGTTTACGGCCTGTGGGATTCTCACCCACATCTCGCTACTCATGCCAACATTCTCACTCCCATACTGTCCACATGTCCTTACGGTCATGCTTCAACCCGTATGGGAAGCTCCCCTACCCATCATAATGATGCCGTAGCTTCGGTAGTAAGTTTTAGCCCCGGAAATCTTCGGCGCAGGATCACTCGACCAGTGAGCTATTACGCACTCTTTGAATGAGTGGCTGCTTCTAAGCCAACATCCTGGTTGTCTGTGCAATCCCACATCCTTTACCACTTAACTTACATTTAGGGACCTTAGCTGACGATCTGGGCTGTTGCCCTTTCGACTATGAATCTTATCACCCACAGTCTGACTCCCAAGTATAAGATGACGGCATTCGGAGTTTGATAGTCTTCGGTAGGTGCAATACCCCCTAGGACATTCAGTGCTCTACCTCCGTATCTCTCACCTTGAGGCTAGCCCTAAAGCTATTTCGGGGAGAACCAGCTATCTCCGGGCTCGATTGGAATTTCACCGCTACCCACAAGTCATCCCCGAGCTTTTCAACGCTCGTGGGTTCGGACCTCCACGAAATTTTACTTTCGCTTCATCCTGCTCATGGGTAGGTCGCCCGGTTTCGGGTCTACGTCAAGTAACTGAACGCTCAGTTAAAACTCGCTTTCGCTACGGCTCCACACCTTAAGTGCTTAACCTTGCTACTTAACGTAACTCGTTGGCCCGTTCTACAAAAAGTACGCGGTCACACAAGAAATGTGCTTCCACAGCTTGTAAGTGCAGGGTTTCAGGTTCTATTTCACTCCCCTCCCGGGGTTCTTTTCACCTTTCCCTCACGGTACTATACGCTATCGGTCACTAGGTAGTATTTAGCCTTGGAGGGTGGTCCCTCCTGCTTCCCACAGGGTTTCACGTGTCCCGTGGTACTCTGGATCATATCTGAAGTCTTCTCGTTTAACATACAGGACTATTACCTTCTGTGGTGGGTCTTTCCAAACCTCTTCAATTACGATACCTCTTCGTTATGATATGTCCACAACCCCAATAAAGAAAACTTTATTGGTTTGGGCTAATCCGCGTTCGCTCGCCACTACTTACGGAATCGAATTTCTTTCTCTTCCTTCAGGTACTTAGATGTTTCAGTTCCCTGAGTTCCCCTCATTAAGCTATGTATTCACTCAATGATACTTAGACATTACTCTAAGTGAGTTTCCTCATTCGGAAATCTTCGGATCAAAGTTTACGTGCAACTCCCCGAAGCTTATCGCAGCTTATCACGTCCTTCATCGGCTCCTAGTGCCAAGGCATCCGCCCTGCACCCTTAATAACTTGACCAGTTAAAAAGGTTTGATAGATTAAAGTCTATCAACTTGATAATTTTAAAAAGTTATCAGCTTTATATATTACAAATTAGATGTCATATCACTAAATATATATGCAGTTTTCAAAGTGCTAAAGCACAGCGTCAACGAACAAATCCCGTTGCTTAAAGTGCTAACGCACGTCGCCAACAAACAAACTTCACATGCGTTCAGTTTATTCTGTTGCTTAAAGTGCTAACGCACAAAGCTTGTATAAAGTTAAGCTATAAGTGCATGTAAGAGGCTACTAGATAAATCAAAGATTTAGGTAATATACTCTTAAATGGTGGAGATGAGGAGAGTCGAACTCCTGACCCCTTGCTTGCAAGGCAAGTGCTCTCCCAACTGAGCTACACCCCCATATATGAAGTTCATAAAGAACTCTCAAAATTAAACAGTAGGTAATTCTCCTTAGAAAGGAGGTGATCCAGCCGCACCTTCCGATACGGCTACCTTGTTACGACTTCACCCCAGTTATTGATTCCACCTTCGACGACTTCTTCCAAAAGGTTAGATAATCGGCTTCGGGCGTCTCCAACTCCCGTGGTGTGACGGGCGGTGTGTACAAGACCCGGGAACGCATTCACCGCAGCATTCTGATCTGCGATTACTAGTAACTCCAGCTTCATGTAGGCGAGTTTCAGCCTACAATCCGAACTGAGAGTAGCTTTAAGGGATTAGCTCCACCTTACGGCTTGGCAACCCTCTGTACTACCCATTGTAGCACGTGTGTAGCCCTAAGCATAAGGGGCATGATGATTTGACGTCATCCCCACCTTCCTCCAGGTTATCCCTGGCAGTCTCTCTAGAGTGCCCAACTTAATGATGGCAACTAAAGACAAGGGTTGCGCTCGTTGCGGGACTTAACCCAACATCTCACGACACGAGCTGACGACAACCATGCACCACCTGTCACCAATGTCCCCGAAGGGAACTCTCCGATTAAGGAGATGTCATTGGGATGTCAAGCTTAGGTAAGGTTCTTCGCGTTGCTTCGAATTAAACCACATGCTCCGCTACTTGTGCGGGTCCCCGTCAATTCCTTTGAGTTTCACTCTTGCGAGCGTACTTCCCAGGCGGAGTACTTAATGCGTTAGCTGCGGCACCGAAGGGGGTAACCCCCGACACCTAGTACTCATCGTTTACAGCGTGGACTACCAGGGTATCTAATCCTGTTTGCTCCCCACGCTTTCGTGCCTCAGCGTCAGTTACAGTCCAGAGAGCCGCCTTCGCAACTGGTGTTCCTCCTAATATCTACGCATTTCACCGCTACACTAGGAATTCCACTCTCCTCTCCTGCACTCAAGTCTCCCAGTTTCAAGAGCTTACTACGGTTGAGCCGTAGCCTTTCACTCCTGACTTGAAAGACCGCCTACGCACCCTTTACGCCCAGTAAATCCGGATAACGCTAGCCCCCTACGTATTACCGCGGCTGCTGGCACGTAGTTAGCCGGGGCTTCCTCCTCAAGTACCGTCATTATCTTCCTTGAGGACAGAGTTTTACGACCCGAAGGCCTTCATCACTCACGCGGCGTTGCTGCATCAGGCTTTCGCCCATTGTGCAATATTCCCCACTGCTGCCTCCCGTAGGAGTTTGGACCGTGTCTCAGTTCCAATGTGGCCGATCACCCTCTCAGGTCGGCTACTGATCGTCGCCTTGGTAAGCCGTTACCTTACCAACTAGCTAATCAGACGCGGGTCCATCCTGTACTGGCTCACCTTTGATATTCAAGAGATGCCTCTTAAATATGTTATCCCGTATTAGCATACCTTTCGGTATGTTATCCGTGTGTACAGGGTAGGTTACCCACGCGTTACTCACCCGTCCGCCGCTCTTTACCTAAGTAAATCGCTCAACTTGCATGTGTTAGGCACGCCGCCAGCGTTCATCCTGAGCCAGGATCAAACTCTCAAATAAAAGTTTATCAGGCTCAGATACTATTGTTATCAAAATATCTGGCTTTATGGTTTGTTTCTTGTTTATAAATTAACCTACTGTTTAATTTTCAAAGTTCTTTATGCTTTATGTGTTTGCCCTTTTCTTGAGGACAAGTATTACTATACCAACTTTTTCTTTTAGAGTCAACAACTTTTTTAATATTTTTTATTTTTAAATGTTCCACTCATCTATACATTTATAATATTATCCACATTATAAACAGCTGGTTCATATTGTTTTAACTTATTACATTAAATATTATCCACATTATAAACATATTTATCCACAAATTACAAAGTTTAATATTTTTTTACAAAGATAGATATTACATAATTATGACTTATTTATCTAATTTGTATTATAAAATTTGTTTATATGTTAAATTAACACTTATGTATTTATTTAAAACACCTATTTTAAATCTTTTATATTTTTTAGACTACTTAATATCAACATCTATAATAATAGATTAATGAACTTTCTAAATTACTTATCAGTATTTTATATATTTATCCAAATATTTATATTATAATAATTAAAAATTTTTCTAAGTCAATTGGATACTTGTTTCCTAGCAAAGAATCAATTAGATAATATCTGATATATCCTTTAGAAGCCATATAAAACAACCTAAACTATAAAAGACTTAAGTTCAAATATACAATAAGTGTTTTAGTTTAATTGTTATATTTTATATTTAGAAATTTGAAATATCGCATAAAAATAGACGAAAGTAAATATATCCTTATATTTACTCCCATCTACTTATCTGCTTATTCTGCTATAGATAAATCATCCTTCATATATTGCCCAACTAAAAATACTTTTTTATATTTCAAACTTTTTTGAACATCAATTATCCTTTGATTTGATGAACCTCTAAATTTTAAACTTATATCTTTTTTTTCAGCCATAAATTTGCCATCTACTAAAACATCAATTTGTTTTAGTAAATTTAAACTTTTAAAATACGTGCTATTTTTTTTATCTAACAGTTGTTCAAATGTAAACCCAGTATATGACCATACATCCAATCCATTTCTTTTAGCCTCTCTTGCTATTTCTTCTAATGGTTCTGGCTGTAAAAATGGTTCTCCTCCTGATAATGTAATGCCCCTTTGTAATTTCAATGACTTTACCTTATTTATAATTTCTTCTGTATCCATATAAAATCCCCCACATAAATCATGTGTCTGAGGATTATGGCATTCTTTACAATTATGAATACATCCTTGAGTCCATATTACCATTCTTAATCCTGGTCCATCAACTATACTGTCATAACTTATAGTAGATGACATTCTTATTTTCATAACTTATTCCCCCAAATAAAACTATCTATGTTTTACTCTATCTCTTACTTCTGCTTTTTTGGCATTATTAAATCGATCAACTGTACCAACTAAGTATCCTGTTATTCTTCTTATTCTTTCAAATTTGATATCACTTTCATCTTCATTTCTTCCACATACAGGACATATATTACTTGTTATTACACCTGAAAAGCCACATATTGGATCTCTATCTACAGGATGATTTATACTTCCATATCCTATACCCAAATCCTTCATAGCTTTTATAACAGTTTCAAAAGCTTCTAGATTGTCAGATGGATCTCCATCTAGCTCTACATATGTTATATGACCTGCATTAGTCAATTCATGGTATGGAGCTTCTACCTCAATTTTATCATATGCACTTATATTATAATAAACTGGTACATGGAATGAATTAGTATAATATTCTTTATCTGTAATACCTTTGATTTCTCCATAGACTTTTTTATCTATTTTAGTAAATCTACCTGAAAGACCTTCTGCTGGAGTACCCATTAAAGAAAAATTTAATTTGTATTTGTCTGTTGCTTCATCCATTTTATCTCTCATATGTGACACTATTTTTAATCCTAACTCTTGAGCTTCTTTACTTTCTCCATGATGTTTACCTATAAGAGCAATAAGACACTCTGCTAAACCTATAAATCCAATTGTCAATGTTCCTTGTTTTATTACTTCTTTTAATGTATCTTCTGGTCCTAAATCATCAGAACCTTTCCATACGCTTTGCCCCATCAAGAATGGGAAGTTCTTCATCTTTTTATTTCCTTGAACCTCAAGACGCTCTAATAATTGTTCTATAATTAAGTTTATCTTCTCATCTAATTCTTCAAAAAAATCATTTAAATTAGCTTTTTCACTATTTACAATACCATGTTTTATACCCAATCTTGGTAAGTTTACTGTAGTGAAAGATATATTTCCTCTACCACTAACTGTTTCTGAACCACACACATTACTAAGTACTCTTGTTCTACAACCCATATATGTAGCTTCTGTATCTGGTTCACCTTTTTTATAATATTTTGCATTAAAAGGCGCATCTAAAAAACTAAAATTAGGGAATAGTCTTTTAGCTGATACTCTGCATGATAATTTAAATAAATCATAATTAGGATCTTCAGGATTTAAATTTATACCTTCTTTGACCTTAAATATTAAAATTGGAAAAATTGGTGTCTCTCCATTACCTAAACCTCTTTCTTGAGATAATAGAAGATTCTTAGTCACCATTCTTCCTTCTTCAGAAGTATCTGTTCCGAAGTTTACACTTGAGAATGGTACCTGTGCACCTGCTCTAGAATGCATTGTGTTTAGATTGTGTATAAATGCTTCCATAGATTGATATGTTTTTTTGTCAGTTTCTCTATATGATTCCTCAAATGCAAATTTTTGCATGTTATTTACAAGTTCCTCATCTATATCAAAAGTCTGTATTAATTTCTCTTTTTCTAAATTTAGATATAATTCATCTCTCTTAAGACCAACCTTTTGATTTGTTTCTTTCTCTGTATTATATACTATGTTCTTTATTGCATCATTATTTTCAATTCCTTTAAATAACTTCAACGCTTTAGCTAAATTTCCTATGTAGAATTTCTTAAATGTCTTATATACACCTTCAGCCAATCCATAATCGAAAAATGGTATACTTTGACCTCCATGTTGATCATTTTGATTGCTCTGTATAGCAATTGCAGCTAATGCTCCATAACTTATTATGTCTTGTGGTTCTCTTAAAAAACCATGTCCTGTTGAAAATCCACCATTAAATAGTTTTTTAACATCTATTTGACAGCAAGTTAATGTTCCCATATTTAAAAAGTCCATATCATGTATGTGTATATCTCCATTATCATGAGCAAAAGAATGTTCTGGTTTTAATATATGAGTCTTACAAAATTCTTTAGATACAGTACTTCCATATTGTAACATAGTTCCCATGGCTGTATTGCCATTAATATTTGCATTTTCTCTTTTTATATCAGCATCTTCTGCATCCTCAAAAGTAATTTCCTCTATTGCCTTCATCAATCTTGTTTTTGAATTTCTTATTCTACTTCTTTCAGTTCTGTATATTATATATTCTTCGCTAGTTTTTGCATGGCCAGTTTCTATAAGAACCTTAACTACAGAATCTTGAATATCTTCAACACTTGGAACTGATTCTGAGTATTTATGATTTAAAAATTTTATTACTTCTTGAGTTAATTGCTCAGATAATTTATAATCAGGTACTATTCCTTCCCTTTCTGCAACATTCGTCGCTGCTAAAAATATAGCTCTTGTTATTCTATCTTCATTAAATGGGATTACTCTTCCATCTCTTTTTTTTACGAATTCAACCAATTAAAAAAACCTCCTATTACTATATATTGTATTTTGTTAATCTACATACCACTATATGTAGTATATTAAGTCTAAAAAAATCCCCTTCAACTAAGTTAAAGGGATTATCTTAATAATTGCTATATTAAGATTACCAAATTTGTACATAATAGTCAAACTTACGCAAATCATTGCAAATACTATGTGGATATTTTGAACAGTAGCGTTTCTAACAACTCTAAGAGTCAAAAACTTTTTCTCTTTTTTTTACACTAATTTTAGGCAAAAACCATATATTTTTATATATATTAATGTATATATCTACAAATTTCCTTATGTAAATTCTTTGAAATTGTCGTATAATATAAATAATAATTTAAAAGGAGGCATTTTATGTTATCAAAAAGACTAAACTTTATAACACCATCCTACACAATAGGTATTAGTTCTAAAGTTAAAGAAATGGAAAATAACGGAATTAAAGTAATAAATCTTAGTATAGGAGAACCTGATTTTAATGTACCTAATAACGCAAAATCTTACGGTATTGATTCTTTAAATAAAGATTGCACTAAATATGATTTAGTTCCAGGATTAAAAATACTTAGAGAGGAAATATGTAAAAAACTTATTGAAGAAAATAATTGTAACTATTCAATAGACGAAATAGTTGTATCAAGTGGAGCAAAAAACTCAATAACAAATACTTTACTAGCTTTAACAGATGAAGGAGATGAAGTATTATTACCAAAACCTTATTGGGTTAGTTATCCTGAAATGGTTAAGTTGGTTAATGCTGTTCCAGTTTTCATTGATACGAAAAAAGAAAATGGATTCAAGTTAACAAAAGAAGAGCTTGAAAAATCTATAACAGATAAAACAAAACTTCTTATAATAAACAACCCTTCAAATCCTACTGGTAGTGTTTATACAAAAGATGAATTAATAGAAATAGCAGATGTATGTATACAAAATAAAATATATATTTTAGCAGATGAAATATATGAAAAAATATGCTATGATAAAGAGTTTACATCAATTGCATCCTTAAGCAAAGAAGCTAAAGATATAACAATAACTATAAATGGTTTTTCTAAGTCAGCTGCAATGACTGGATTAAGATTAGGATATACTGCATCTAATAAAACGATTGCTAAAGCAATGAGTTCTATACAAGGACATCTCATATCTCACCCAAGTTTGACAGCACAATACATAGCATATGGAGCCTTAAAAGATTGCTCAACTGACATAGACAATATGGTTAAAACCTATAAATCTAGAAGAGATTTAATTAAATCAAAACTAGACTCTATAGAGAATGTAGGATACGTAAATCCAAATGGTGCATTCTATGCATTTATAGACCTTTCTAAAGTATCTGAGAAATTTGAATATAAAGATAGTTTTTCTATAAAATTCTGTAATCAGTTTTTAGAAGAATATAATGTTGCAGTTGTTCCTGGTATAGCATTTGGTATGGATAAATATATTCGTATATCTTATGCTTGCAGTGAAAATACTTTCTTATCTGGATTAGATAAATTAAAAGAATTTGTATATAAAATAATGGCATAATAAGAATTTAGATTAAATAGTGCTTGGATATAATGTATTAATGATAGTTAACATATCAAGTAAGTATATAAGATATATTCAATAACTTAATTAAAGTACTAAATAAAAAATAAAAGACTTACTGATTTTTAAATCTATAAGTCTTTTATTTTATCCATTAAAATATTAAACTAAACTACATAAGTTAAATTCTAAATTTATAATAACAAAAAAAATTACGTGGCTACGTCCTACTCTCCCAGGTAGTTTCCCACCAAGTACCATCAGCGCTAGAGAGCTTAACTTCTGTGTTCGGAATGGGAACAGGTGTATCCTCTCTGCTATTGTAACCACATAATCTTTATGCTTAATATTTCTATTAAGTTTTAGTAAGTTTTTAGAATCTAGTAATACTAGTTTCTTTAGAGTTAACACTCTAAAAACTACATATATACCTTAATTAATGAACATCAAATAAATATTGGTCAAGTCCTCGACCTATTAGTATCGATAAGCTAAATACATTGCTGCACTTACACTTTCGACCTATCAACCAGATAGTCTTTCTGGGGTCTTACCCTTGTGGTGGGAAATCTTATCTTGAAGTTGGCTTCGCGCTTAGATGCTTTCAGCGCTTATCCATTCCGTACATAGCTACCCAGCCATGCCCTTGGCAGGACAACTGGTACACCAGAGGTACGTCCATCCCGGTCCTCTCGTACTAAGGACAGGTCTTCTCAAATTTCCTACGCCTGCGACGGATAGGGACCGAACTGTCTCACGACGTTCTGAACCCAGCTCGCGTACCACTTTAATGGGCGAACAGCCCAACCCTTGGGACCTACTACAGCCCCAGGATGTGATGAGCCGACATCGAGGTGCCAAACCTCCCCGTCGATGTGGACTCTTGGGGGAGATAAGCCTGTTATCCCCAGGGTAGCTTTTATCCGTTGAGCGATGGCCCTTCCACGCAGAACCACCGGATCACTAAGTCCGATTTTCATCCTTGCTCGACCTGTATGTCTTGCAATCAAGCTCTCTTTTGCCTTTACACTCTACGTACGATTTCCGACCGTACTGAGAGAACCTTTGAGCGCCTCCGTTACCTTTTGGGAGGCGACCGCCCCAGTCAAACTGCCCACCTGACAGTGTCCCAAGACCAGATTCATGGCCTATGGTTAGAGTCCCAGTACTACAAGGGTGGTATCCCAAGGATGGCTCCGCCAAAACTGGCGTCCTGGTTTCAAAGCCTCCCACCTATCCTGTACATGTAGTACCAAGACCCAATGTCAAGCTACAGTAAAGCTCCATGGGGTCTTTCCGTCCTGTCGCAGGTATCCGGCATCTTCACCGGAATTACAATTTCACCGAGTCTGTTGTTGAGACAGTGCCCAAATCGTTACGCCTTTCGTGCGGGTCGGAACTTACCCGACAAGGAATTTCGCTACCTTAGGACCGTTATAGTTACGGCCGCCGTTTACTGGGGCTTAAGTTCACTGCTTCGATTGCTCTAACAGATCCCCTTAACCTTCCAGCACCGGGCAGGCGTCAGCTCCTATACATCGTCTTGCGACTTAGCAGAAACCTATGTTTTTGGTAAACAGTCGCTTGGGCCTATTCTCTGCGGCCACCGGATGGTGGCACCCCTTATCCCTAAGTTACGGGGTCATTTTGCCGAGTTCCTTAACAACAGTTCTCTCGCTGGCCTTAGGATACTCTCCTCACCCACCTGTGTCGGTTTGCGGTACGGGTACCTTTAACCTCGATAGAGACTTTTCTTGACAGTGTGAAATCAGCTACTTCGCTACTAAATTTCGCTCCCCATCACATCCCAGCATTATCAAAGCGGATTTACCTACTCTGACTGCCTCAATGCTTGGGCACACATAACCAACAGTGTGCTTAGCTTATCCTACTGTGTCATCCCATCTCTCAAACGGTTATCGGTAGTACAGGAATATCAACCTGTTGTCCATCACCTACGCCTTTCGGCCTCAGCTTAGGTCCCGACTAACCCAGGGCGGACGAACCTTCCCCTGGAAACCTTGGGTTTACGGCCTGTGGGATTCTCACCCACATCTCGCTACTCATGCCAACATTCTCACTCCCATACTGTCCACATGTCCTTACGGTCATGCTTCAACCCGTATGGGAAGCTCCCCTACCCATCATAATGATGCCGTAGCTTCGGTAGTAAGTTTTAGCCCCGGAAATCTTCGGCGCAGGATCACTCGACCAGTGAGCTATTACGCACTCTTTGAATGAGTGGCTGCTTCTAAGCCAACATCCTGGTTGTCTGTGCAATCCCACATCCTTTACCACTTAACTTACATTTAGGGACCTTAGCTGACGATCTGGGCTGTTGCCCTTTCGACTATGAATCTTATCACCCACAGTCTGACTCCCAAGTATAAGATGACGGCATTCGGAGTTTGATAGTCTTCGGTAGGTGCAATACCCCCTAGGACATTCAGTGCTCTACCTCCGTATCTCTCACCTTGAGGCTAGCCCTAAAGCTATTTCGGGGAGAACCAGCTATCTCCGGGCTCGATTGGAATTTCACCGCTACCCACAAGTCATCCCCGAGCTTTTCAACGCTCGTGGGTTCGGACCTCCACGAAATTTTACTTTCGCTTCATCCTGCTCATGGGTAGGTCGCCCGGTTTCGGGTCTACGTCAAGTAACTGAACGCTCAGTTAAAACTCGCTTTCGCTACGGCTCCACACCTTAAGTGCTTAACCTTGCTACTTAACGTAACTCGTTGGCCCGTTCTACAAAAAGTACGCGGTCACACAAGAAATGTGCTTCCACAGCTTGTAAGTGCAGGGTTTCAGGTTCTATTTCACTCCCCTCCCGGGGTTCTTTTCACCTTTCCCTCACGGTACTATACGCTATCGGTCACTAGGTAGTATTTAGCCTTGGAGGGTGGTCCCTCCTGCTTCCCACAGGGTTTCACGTGTCCCGTGGTACTCTGGATCATATCTGAAGTCTTCTCGTTTAACATACAGGACTATTACCTTCTGTGGTGGGTCTTTCCAAACCTCTTCAATTACGATACCTCTTCGTTATGATATGTCCGCAACCCCAATAAAGAAAACTTTATTGGTTTGGGCTAATCCGCGTTCGCTCGCCGCTACTTACGGAATCGAATTTCTTTCTCTTCCTTCAGGTACTTAGATGTTTCAGTTCCCTGAGTTCCCCTCATTAAGCTATGTATTCACTCAATGATACTTAGACATTACTCTAAGTGAGTTTCCTCATTCGGAAATCTTCGGATCAAAGTTTACGTGCAACTCCCCGAAGCTTATCGCAGCTTATCACGTCCTTCATCGGCTCCTAGTGCCAAGGCATCCGCCCTGCACCCTTAATAACTTGACCAGTTAAAAAGGTTTGATAGATTAAAGTCTATCAACTTGATAATTTTAAAAAGTTATCAGCTTTATATATTACAAATTAGATGTCATATCACTAAATATATATGCAGTTTTCAAAGTGCTAAAGCACAGCGTCAACGAACAAATCCCGTTGCTTAAAGTGCTAACGCACGTCGCCAACAAACAAACTTCACATGCGTTCAGTTTATTCTGTTGCTTAAAGTGCTAACGCACAAAGCTTGTATAAAGTTAAGCTATAAGTGCATGTAAGAGGCTACTAGATAAATCAAAGATTTAGGTAATATACTCTTAAATGGTGGAGATGAGGAGAGTCGAACTCCTGACCCCTTGCTTGCAAGGCAAGTGCTCTCCCAACTGAGCTACACCCCCATATATGAAGTTCATAAAGAACCCTCAAAATTAAACAGTAGGTAATTCTCCTTAGAAAGGAGGTGATCCAGCCGCACCTTCCGATACGGCTACCTTGTTACGACTTCACCCCAGTTATTGATTCCACCTTCGACGACTTCTTCCAAAAGGTTAGATAATCGGCTTCGGGCGTCTCCAACTCCCGTGGTGTGACGGGCGGTGTGTACAAGACCCGGGAACGCATTCACCGCAGCATTCTGATCTGCGATTACTAGTAACTCCAGCTTCATGTAGGCGAGTTTCAGCCTACAATCCGAACTGAGAGTAGCTTTAAGGGATTAGCTCCACCTTACGGCTTGGCAACCCTCTGTACTACCCATTGTAGCACGTGTGTAGCCCTAAGCATAAGGGGCATGATGATTTGACGTCATCCCCACCTTCCTCCAGGTTATCCCTGGCAGTCTCTCTAGAGTGCCCAACTTAATGATGGCAACTAAAGACAAGGGTTGCGCTCGTTGCGGGACTTAACCCAACATCTCACGACACGAGCTGACGACAACCATGCACCACCTGTCACCAATGTCCCCGAAGGGAACTCTCCGATTAAGGAGATGTCATTGGGATGTCAAGCTTAGGTAAGGTTCTTCGCGTTGCTTCGAATTAAACCACATGCTCCGCTACTTGTGCGGGTCCCCGTCAATTCCTTTGAGTTTCACTCTTGCGAGCGTACTTCCCAGGCGGAGTACTTAATGCGTTAGCTGCGGCACCGAAGGGGGTAACCCCCGACACCTAGTACTCATCGTTTACAGCGTGGACTACCAGGGTATCTAATCCTGTTTGCTCCCCACGCTTTCGTGCCTCAGCGTCAGTTACAGTCCAGAGAGCCGCCTTCGCAACTGGTGTTCCTCCTAATATCTACGCATTTCACCGCTACACTAGGAATTCCACTCTCCTCTCCTGCACTCAAGTCTCCCAGTTTCAAGAGCTTACTACGGTTGAGCCGTAGCCTTTCACTCCTGACTTGAAAGACCGCCTACGCACCCTTTACGCCCAGTAAATCCGGATAACGCTAGCCCCCTACGTATTACCGCGGCTGCTGGCACGTAGTTAGCCGGGGCTTCCTCCTCAAGTACCGTCATTATCTTCCTTGAGGACAGAGTTTTACGACCCGAAGGCCTTCATCACTCACGCGGCGTTGCTGCATCAGGCTTTCGCCCATTGTGCAATATTCCCCACTGCTGCCTCCCGTAGGAGTTTGGACCGTGTCTCAGTTCCAATGTGGCCGATCACCCTCTCAGGTCGGCTACTGATCGTCGCCTTGGTAAGCCGTTACCTTACCAACTAGCTAATCAGACGCGGGTCCATCCTGTACTGGCTCACCTTTGATATTCAAGAGATGCCTCTCAAATATGTTATCCCGTATTAGCATACCTTTCGGTATGTTATCCGTGTGTACAGGGTAGGTTACCCACGCGTTACTCACCCGTCCGCCGCTCTTTACCTAAGTAAATCGCTCAACTTGCATGTGTTAGGCACGCCGCCAGCGTTCATCCTGAGCCAGGATCAAACTCTCAAATAAAAGTTTATCAGGCTCAGATACTATTGTTATCAAAATATCTGGCTTTATGGTTTGTTTCTTAATATAAATTAACCTACTGTTTAATTTTCAAAGTTCTTTATTGATATAGTTAGATGGTAGCGGTAATAGGAGTCGAACCTATGACCTTTCGGGTATGAACCGAACGCTCTAGCCAACTAAGCTATACCGCCGTATTTCTGGTGCCCAGAGGCGGAATCGAACCACCGACACGGGGATTTTCAGTCCCCTGCTCTACCGACTGAGCTATCTGGGCAAATGGTGGGCCTAGCTGGACTCGAACCAGCGACCTCACGCTTATCAGGCGTGCGCTCTAACCACCTGAGCTATAGGCCCTTTTCTTGGTCGAGGTGAAGGGACTCGAACCCCCGGCCCCATGGTCCCAAACCATGTGCGCTACCAAACTGCGCTACACCTCGAAATCTTATTTACTATATTATACTACTCTAAAATTTAATTTTTTTCAAGCCCTTTTTATTTGGCAGGGGTGGAGGGACTCGAACCCACGGCGCACGGTTTTGGAGACCGACGCTCTACCAACTGAGCTACACCCCTATGAAGAATAGTAAACCTTCATGAACTCGAACTCCAGACTTACTGGTTATGAGTTGGGAACTCTAACCAACCTAGCTAAAAATCTAAGTTGGTCGAGGTGAAGGGACTCGAACCCCCGGCCCCATGGTCCCAAACCATGTGCGCTACCAAACTGCGCTACACCTCGTTTTAAATGGCGGAGAAGGAGGGATTCGAACCCTCGCACCGGTTACCCAGCCTAATCCCTTAGCAGGGGATCCTCTTGAGCCACTTGAGTACTTCTCCAAATTAAGTCTTATTTTTTGGCGGAGAGGGTGGGATTCGAACCCACGGCCCCTTTCGAAGTCACTGGTTTTCAAGACCAGCTCCTTAAACCACTCGGACACCTCTCCACTGGTGATCTATCCGCGACTCGAACGCGGGACACCCTGATTAAAAGTCAGGTGCTCTACCGACTGAGCTAATAGACCATACTATTTGGCTGGGGATGCAGGACTCGAACCTACGCATACATGAGTCAAAGTCATGTGCCTTACCGACTTGGCTAATCCCCAATATATATGTGGTGAGCGCACAGGGATTCGAACCCCGGACACACGCCTTAGAAGGGCGTTGCTCTATCCAGCTGAGCTATGCACCCACGCTTTTTTGGAGCGGGTGAAGGGGATCGAACCCTCACAGCTGGCTTGGAAGGCCAGAACTCTACCATTGAGCTACACCCGCATATTTAATTGGTGGAGGATGGTGGATTCGAACCACCGAAGTCGATGACAACAGATTTACAGTCTGCCCCCTTTGGCCGCTCGGGAAATCCTCCGTATTGTTTCATATGGAGCTGGTGATAGAAATCGAACCTACAACCTGCTGATTACAAGTCAGCTGCTCTACCGTTGAGCCACACCAGCATTTTTTAATTTGGCGACCTGGAAGGGGCTCGAACCCTCGACCTCCAGCGTGACAGGCTGGCATTCTAACCAACTGAACTACCAGGCCGCAAATGGTGGGACCAACAGGGCTCGAACCTGTGACCCCCTGCTTGTAAGGCAGGTGCTCTCCCAGCTGAGCTATGATCCCACAAATGGTGACTCGTAGGGGAATTGAACCCCTGTTACCGCCGTGAAAGGGCGGTGTCTTAACCTCTTGACCAACGAGCCATAATGGCTCCAAGGGTGGGGCTCGAACCCACAGCCTACCGGTTAACAGCCGGTTGCTCCACCGTTGAGCTACCTTGGAATATCCAACGTGGCTATGTCCTACTCTTCCAGGCAGTTTCCCACCAAGTACCATCAGCGCTAGAGAACTTAACTTCTGTGTTCGGAATGGGAACAGGTGTATCTTCTCTGCTATTATAACCACATTTTTTTCTTGTTGTTAGGACAAGTATAATATTAACATTTTTTGTCATTTTTATCAACACTTTTTTAAACTTTTTAGAGTTAACACTCTAAAAACTACATATATATCTTAATTAATGAACATCAAATAAATATTGGTCAAGTCCTCGACCTATTAGTATCGATAAGCTAAATACATTGCTGCACTTACACCTTCGACCTATCAACCAGATAGTCTTTCTGGGGTCTTACCCTTGCGGTGGGAAATCTTATCTTGAAGTTGGCTTCGCGCTTAGATGCTTTCAGCGCTTATCCATTCCGTACATAGCTACCCAGCCATGCCCTTGGCAGGACAACTGGTACACCAGAGGTACGTCCATCCCGGTCCTCTCGTACTAAGGACAGGTCTTCTCAAATTTCCTACGCCTGCGACGGATAGGGACCGAACTGTCTCACGACGTTCTGAACCCAGCTCGCGTACCACTTTAATGGGCGAACAGCCCAACCCTTGGGACCTACTACAGCCCCAGGATGTGATGAGCCGACATCGAGGTGCCAAACCTCCCCGTCGATGTGGACTCTTGGGGGAGATAAGCCTGTTATCCCCAGGGTAGCTTTTATCCGTTGAGCGATGGCCCTTCCACGCAGAACCACCGGATCACTAAGTCCGATTTTCATCCTTGCTCGACCTGTATGTCTTGCAATCAAGCTCTCTTTTGCCTTTACACTCTACGTACGATTTCCGACCGTACTGAGAGAACCTTTGAGCGCCTCCGTTACCTTTTGGGAGGCGACCGCCCCAGTCAAACTGCCCACCTGACAGTGTCCCAAGACCAGATTCATGGCCTATGGTTAGAGTCCCAGTACTACAAGGGTGGTATCCCAAGGATGGCTCCGCCAAAACTGGCGTCCTGGTTTCAAAGCCTCCCACCTATCCTGTACATGTAGTACCAAGACCCAATGTCAAGCTACAGTAAAGCTCCATGGGGTCTTTCCGTCCTGTCGCAGGTATCCGGCATCTTCACCGGAATTACAATTTCACCGAGTCTGTTGTTGAGACAGTGCCCAAATCGTTACGCCTTTCGTGCGGGTCGGAACTTACCCGACAAGGAATTTCGCTACCTTAGGACCGTTATAGTTACGGCCGCCGTTTACTGGGGCTTAAGTTCACTGCTTCGATTGCTCTAACAGATCCCCTTAACCTTCCAGCACCGGGCAGGCGTCAGCTCCTATACATCGTCTTGCGACTTAGCAGAAACCTATGTTTTTGGTAAACAGTCGCTTGGGCCTATTCTCTGCGGCCACCGGATGGTGGCACCCCTTATCCCTAAGTTACGGGGTCATTTTGCCGAGTTCCTTAACAACAGTTCTCTCGCTGGCCTTAGGATACTCTCCTCACCCACCTGTGTCGGTTTGCGGTACGGGTACCTTTAACCTCGATAGAGACTTTTCTTGACAGTGTGAAATCAGCTACTTCGCTACTAAATTTCGCTCCCCATCACATCCCAGCATTATCAAAGCGGATTTACCTACTCTGACTGCCTCAATGCTTGGGCACACATAACCAACAGTGTGCTTAGCTTATCCTACTGTGTCATCCCATCTCTCAAACGGTTATCGGTAGTACAGGAATATCAACCTGTTGTCCATCACCTACGCCTTTCGGCCTCAGCTTAGGTCCCGACTAACCCAGGGCGGACGAACCTTCCCCTGGAAACCTTGGGTTTACGGCCTGTGGGATTCTCACCCACATCTCGCTACTCATGCCAACATTCTCACTCCCATACTGTCCACATGTCCTTACGGTCATGCTTCAACCCGTATGGGAAGCTCCCCTACCCATCATAATGATGCCGTAGCTTCGGTAGTAAGTTTTAGCCCCGGAAATCTTCGGCGCAGGATCACTCGACCAGTGAGCTATTACGCACTCTTTGAATGAGTGGCTGCTTCTAAGCCAACATCCTGGTTGTCTGTGCAATCCCACATCCTTTACCACTTAACTTACATTTAGGGACCTTAGCTGACGATCTGGGCTGTTGCCCTTTCGACTATGAATCTTATCACCCACAGTCTGACTCCCAAGTATAAGATGACGGCATTCGGAGTTTGATAGTCTTCGGTAGGTGCAATACCCCCTAGGACATTCAGTGCTCTACCTCCGTATCTCTCACCTTGAGGCTAGCCCTAAAGCTATTTCGGGGAGAACCAGCTATCTCCGGGCTCGATTGGAATTTCACCGCTACCCACAAGTCATCCCCGAGCTTTTCAACGCTCGTGGGTTCGGACCTCCACGAAATTTTACTTTCGCTTCATCCTGCTCATGGGTAGGTCGCCCGGTTTCGGGTCTACGTCAAGTAACTGAACGCTCAGTTAAAACTCGCTTTCGCTACGGCTCCACACCTTAAGTGCTTAACCTTGCTACTTAACGTAACTCGTTGGCCCGTTCTACAAAAAGTACGCGGTCACACAAGAAATGTGCTTCCACAGCTTGTAAGTGCAGGGTTTCAGGTTCTATTTCACTCCCCTCCCGGGGTTCTTTTCACCTTTCCCTCACGGTACTATACGCTATCGGTCACTAGGTAGTATTTAGCCTTGGAGGGTGGTCCCTCCTGCTTCCCACAGGGTTTCACGTGTCCCGTGGTACTCTGGATCATATCTGAAGTCTTCTCGTTTAACATACAGGACTATTACCTTCTGTGGTGGGTCTTTCCAAACCTCTTCAATTACGATACCTCTTCGTTATGATATGTCCACAACCCCAATAAAGAAAACTTTATTGGTTTGGGCTAATCCGCGTTCGCTCGCCACTACTTACGGAATCGAATTTCTTTCTCTTCCTTCAGGTACTTAGATGTTTCAGTTCCCTGAGTTCCCCTCATTAAGCTATGTATTCACTTAATGATACTTAGACATTACTCTAAGTGAGTTTCCTCATTCGGAAATCTTCGGATCAAAGTTTACGTGCAACTCCCCGAAGCTTATCGCAGCTTATCACGTCCTTCATCGGCTCCTAGTGCCAAGGCATCCGCCCTGCACCCTTAATAACTTGACCAGTTAAAAAGGTTTGATAGATTAAATTCTATCAACTTGATAATTTTAAAAAGTTATCAGCTTTATATATTACAAATTAGATGTCATATCACTAAATATATATGCAGTTTTCAAAGTGCTAAAGCACAGCGTCAACGAATAAATTCCGTTACTTGAAGTGCTAACGCACAACGCCAACGAATAAATCCCATTGCTTAAAGTGCTAATGCACGTCGCCAACAAACAAACTTCACATGCGTTCAGTTTATTCTGTTGCTTAAAGTGCTAACGCACAAAGCTTGTATAAAGTTAAGCTATAAGTGCATGTAAGAGGCTACTAGATAAATCAAAGATTTAGGTAATACACTCTTAAATGGTGGAGATGAGGAGAGTCGAACTCCTGACCCCTTGCTTGCAAGGCAAGTGCTCTCCCAACTGAGCTACACCCCCATGTATGAAGTTCATAAAGAACTCTCAAAATTAAACAGTAGGTAATTCTCCTTAGAAAGGAGGTGATCCAGCCGCACCTTCCGATACGGCTACCTTGTTACGACTTCACCCCAGTTATTGATTCCACCTTCGACGACTTCTTCCAAAAGGTTAGATAATCGGCTTCGGGCGTCTCCAACTCCCGTGGTGTGACGGGCGGTGTGTACAAGACCCGGGAACGCATTCACCGCAGCATTCTGATCTGCGATTACTAGTAACTCCAGCTTCATGTAGGCGAGTTTCAGCCTACAATCCGAACTGAGAGTAGCTTTAAGGGATTAGCTCCACCTTACGACTTGGCAACCCTCTGTACTACCCATTGTAGCACGTGTGTAGCCCTAAGCATAAGGGGCATGATGATTTGACGTCATCCCCACCTTCCTCCAGGTTATCCCTGGCAGTCTCTCTAGAGTGCCCAACTTAATGATGGCAACTAAAGACAAGGGTTGCGCTCGTTGCGGGACTTAACCCAACATCTCACGACACGAGCTGACGACAACCATGCACCACCTGTCACCAATGTCCCCGAAGGGAACTCTCCGATTAAGGAGATGTCATTGGGATGTCAAGCTTAGGTAAGGTTCTTCGCGTTGCTTCGAATTAAACCACATGCTCCGCTACTTGTGCGGGTCCCCGTCAATTCCTTTGAGTTTCACTCTTGCGAGCGTACTTCCCAGGCGGAGTACTTAATGCGTTAGCTGCGGCACCGAAGGGGGTAACCCCCGACACCTAGTACTCATCGTTTACAGCGTGGACTACCAGGGTATCTAATCCTGTTTGCTCCCCACGCTTTCGTGCCTCAGCGTCAGTTACAGTCCAGAGAGCCGCCTTCGCAACTGGTGTTCCTCCTAATATCTACGCATTTCACCGCTACACTAGGAATTCCACTCTCCTCTCCTGCACTCAAGTCTCCCAGTTTCAAGAGCTTACTACGGTTGAGCCGTAGCCTTTCACTCCTGACTTGAAAGACCGCCTACGCACCCTTTACGCCCAGTAAATCCGGATAACGCTAGCCCCCTACGTATTACCGCGGCTGCTGGCACGTAGTTAGCCGGGGCTTCCTCCTCAAGTACCGTCATTATCTTCCTTGAGGACAGAGTTTTACGACCCGAAGGCCTTCATCACTCACGCGGCGTTGCTGCATCAGGCTTTCGCCCATTGTGCAATATTCCCCACTGCTGCCTCCCGTAGGAGTTTGGACCGTGTCTCAGTTCCAATGTGGCCGATCACCCTCTCAGGTCGGCTACTGATCGTCGCCTTGGTAAGCCGTTACCTTACCAACTAGCTAATCAGACGCGGGTCCATCCTGTACTGGCTCACCTTTGATATTCAAGAGATGCCTCTCAAATATGTTATCCCGTATTAGCATACCTTTCGGTATGTTATCCGTGTGTACAGGGTAGGTTACCCACGCGTTACTCACCCGTCCGCCGCTCTTTACCTAAGTAAATCGCTCAACTTGCATGTGTTAGGCACGCCGCCAGCGTTCATCCTGAGCCAGGATCAAACTCTCAAATAAAAGTTTATCAGGCTCAGATACTATTGTTATCAAAATATCTGGCTTTATGGTTTGTTTCTTAATATAAATTAACCTACTGTTTAATTTTCAAAGTTCTTTTGTCTTATTTTGGTGCTCCTTTTGGGCACTCATATATAATATCATCTATATCATCCGAAGTCAATAATTTTTTAACTTTTATTTTAAATATTTTTTTGTCAAAACAAAAATAGCCTATATTAATGCATTTTAACCGCTTTAATACAAGCTATTTACATATTCAGACCTATTTTTATAGTTACTTTAACTTAAATATTTTTGTATTCCTATGTAGATTGCCCATGCTATTTTTTCTTGATATGTTTCATCAGTTAAAAGTTTACACTCTTTTTCATTCGATAAAAAACCACATTCTATTAATACTGATGGAATATTATTTTCTTTCAAAAGATATATATCATCTCTTGGTTTAACTTCTCTGTTGTTTGTTTTATCTACCACTCTTTTAAGTTCTTCTTGAATACATTTTGATAATTCTTTACTATCTTGCTTATCTTTAGGATAAAAAGTTTGAGCCCCATAGTATTTTGACTGTTCAAATGCATTGAGATGTATGGAGACAAACATATTGGCATTAGAGCTAGATATTATTTCTTTTCTATTTTTCAAATTCTCATTATATTTTTGTCTTGTAGTTTTATTATTTTCTTCTTTATAAAGGCTACTATCATCCTCTCGAGTTAATATTACAAGACCCCCACTTGATTCTATAAGCTCTCTAAGCTTAAGTGTTATTGCTAGGTTAATATCTTTTTCAGATGTGCTCTTATCCTTATTTAATGCGCCTGGATCAATTCCTCCATGACCAGCATCGAGAATTATAGTTTTGTTTGTTACTGGCATATACTTGATAACATCTTCAGAAATATTTTTAACTTCAAATATAGATACTACTACTAGACATACCATCACAAAACTAAAAATTATATGTTTTATGTACTTTCTCACAACATCACCCTGTATATGTATACTTATAAAAACACTATAATATTCCAGATATTAGTACAAACACTTAAGTTTTCTTTTAATATTTATATATCTTTATTTATTAGTATTAATATATTATTATGTAATGGTGCTATATTCCTCCCCCCTTTTTAATTCACTATGCTTATCTAACATTCAATATTGCATAATAAATTATATTTAGTTTATATTGTAAACTATGATAATGTATATTCAGAATTTATATTTTTATACAAGACTTGCAGATACACCATCTTTTGTAAATCTTCAAACCGTATTTTTATAAAAATTCGGTTTGATTATTGTTAGCATATATTTTTTGTTAAATAGTTAAAATAAAAAAGGATACTCTTCTTACTGAAAAGCATCCTAATAAGATCTTATTATTTTATTATATATCAATAATTAACTTAACCCAACATTTTTAACATACCAATACTTTCTGATTGACAGTAAATAAAGGATTTTGTTTTTCCAAAAAAATAAATAATTATCTTTTTGAGAATTGTGGAGCTCTTCTTGCTGCTTTTAA
Organism: Clostridioides sp. ES-S-0054-01; assembly: GCA_021561035.1. Lineage (NCBI taxonomy): Bacteria > Bacillati > Bacillota > Clostridia > Peptostreptococcales > Peptostreptococcaceae > Clostridioides > Clostridioides sp. ES-S-0054-01. The sequence goes on along the minus strand of CP067346.1, from coordinate 129,146 downwards.
TCCGTATTTCTTTCTTTCCTTCATTCTTGCATCTCTAGTTAAGAAACCTTCTTTCTTTAAAGCAGGTCTTAAATCTAAATCAGCTTTTAATAAAGCTCTAGATATACCATGTCTTATAGCTCCAGCTTGTCCAGTGAATCCTCCACCTTCAACTTTTACTATAACATCATATTTATTTTCATTTCCAGTTAAAACTAATGGTTGTTTAACATCTCTTATTAATGTTTCATAGTTAAAATAATTTTCTAATGCTCTTCCATTTACTAATATATTTCCTTCACCTGCAACTAGTCTTACTCTAGCAACAGAACTTTTTCTTCTTCCAGTTCCATAATATTGAACGTTAGCCATTATAAACTCCTCCTTTCACCTATTAATCTTACTTAAAATTTAAAACTTCTGGATTTTGAGCTGCATGAGTGTGTTCAGCACCTGCGAATACTCTTAATCTAGTCATCATTCTGCTTCTTAATTTGTTTTTAGGTAACATACCACTTACAGCATGTGCTATAACTTCTTCTGGTTTCTTATCCATCATATCTCTGTAAGATATTTCTTTTAATCCACCTACATAACCAGTATGGTATCTGTAATATTTTTGATCTAATTTTTTACCACTTAAAACTATTTTTCCTGCATTTACTACAACAACAAAATCTCCACCATCAACGTGAGGAGTAAATGTTGGTTTATGTTTACCTCTCAATACTGTCGCAATTTCTGTTGCTAAACGACCTAATGTTTTTCCTTCAGCATCAACTAAGTACCATTTTCTTTGTACATCAGCTGGCTTAGCTATATAACTTTTCATAACTGTCCCTCCTTAACTACTTTTCATAAAATTTTTCTACCGTTTATGTCAAGTCCGGGGCAAGTGGACTTATTAACACATTCTCATATATTTTAATACATGTAGCCTGGTGTGTCAAGTTAATAATGAACTTTTTTAAGAAATAATCCTTGTGCTGGAGCTGTATGTCCACACCTTGACCTAGTTTTTGATTGTATTATGTCTAAAAATGGTTCATTAATTCTACCACGACCTATATCAACAAGTGTTCCAACAATAATTCTTACCATGTTGTACAAAAAACCATTACCACTAATCTCCAAAGTAATCAAATCATCTTTTTTATTTATATCAATATCATATATAGTTCTAACTGTATCTCTTACAGATGAACCAGAACTCATAAAACCTTTAAAGTCATGTGTACCTAATAAACTTTTTGATTCCAAACACATTTTATCAAAATCAAGTTTATATTTTACTTGATATGACATATCACTAAGTATTGGATTTCTAAACCTACTATTATATATTAAATATTTATATGTTTTACCCTTTGCACTATATCTTGAATGAAAATTATCATTTACTTCACATGCTTTTATAACCGATATATCTTTTGGTAACTTAGCATTTAACGCCATTGGTATAGTTTCTATACTTATACCTGAACTAAGTATAAAATTTGCAGTTTGCCCAAGAGCATGAACCCCTGAATCAGTTCTACCTGACCCTATGAGTTTGACTTCTTCTTTTGTTATATCATATATAGCTTTTTCAATTGTACCCTGTATTCCTAAAGAATCAGGTTGCTTTTGCCATCCACAATAATTTTTACCATTATATTGGATTGTAATTTTTATATTTCTCATACTTTACCTCATTTATATCTATCTCTTCTTAATTAGATTGCTATAAATCTAGTAGCTATAATTGCACCTAGATAGACCACTTGAAATACACATGCTATATAATCTCCTCTTGCTATAACAGACTCTCTCATTTTAGTTCTATTGTGTCCTCCTCTATAGCATCTGGCTTCCATAGCCATGGCCAATTCATCTGCCCTTCTAAATGCACTCACAAATAAAGGTACCAAAAGTGGTACTAGATTCTTTGCTCTATTTATAAGATTCTTACTTTCAAAATCTGCACCTCTGGACATCTGAGCCTTCATTATTTTGTCTGTCTCATCTAACAATGTAGGAATAAAACGTAAAGCAATTGTCATCATCATTGCAAGTTCATGAACTGGCAAACCAATTTTTTTAAATGGATTCAATAATCTTTCTATTCCATCAGTTAATTCTATTGGTGAAGTTGTTAAAGTAAGTAATGATGTACCAACTACTAAAAATATTAATCTTATAGCCATAAAAATTGCTTGTCTTAAACCTTGTCTTGTAATAGCTAAAAATCCAAATGACCATATCTTATCACCTGGTAAGAAAAAAATATTTATAACAAATGTAAACAGAATAATCCATTTAAGAGGTTTTACACCCTTAACAATATATTTAACTGGTATATTAGCTAACTTTATCATACCTAGTAAACATAATAAAACTATTATATAAGGCCAAAATTTATTTACTACAAATATAGATACCATAAATACAATTGTTGCTACAAGTTTTATCCTTGGATCTAACTTATGAATAGCAGAACTCGTTGGGTAGTATTGCCCTATAGTTATATCTTTTAACATAATCCTCGTCCTCTCACAACTTTTAATATTTCCTGTTTTGCTTCTTCTAAAGTCAATATATCTTCACTGATGTCAAAACCTTTTTGTCTCAATTTCAATGCAAGTTCTAAAACTTGCGGAATATCTAATCCTATCTCTTTCAATTTGCTCGCATTTGATTTAAATACTTCCCTAGGAGACCCCATAAATTCGATTCTTCCATGATTCATAACAATTAAATTTTTGGCTAATTTTGCCATATCATCCATGCTATGTGATGATAGTATTATAGTCATATTATTGTTTTCATGTAAGTTTTTTATTAAACTAAAAATTTCATCTCTTCCACCAGGGTCAAGACCAGCAGTTGGTTCATCCAATATAAGAACTTCTGGATTCATTGCTATAACTCCGGCAATGGCTACTCTACGCTTTTGACCTCCCGATAATTCAAAAGGAGATTTATCTTTAAATTCCTCATAATCAAGTCCTACAGCTTCCATTGATACTTTTACCCTACTATGTATCTCAGACTCCTCTAGGCCCAAATTAGCAGGTCCAAAAGCTATATCTTTATCAATTGTTTCTTCAAATAACTGATATTCTGGATATTGAAATACAACACCTACTCTTTTTCTAATCTCAGTTAGGTTCAAATTTTTATCTGTTATATTAAAATCATTTATAAATATTTCTCCTGAAGAAGGCTTTAATAATCCATTTAAATGTTGTATTAATGTAGATTTTCCTGACCCTGTATGACCTATGAGACCAACAAAATCTCTATCTTTAATCTCAAAAGAAACATCATCAAGTGCCTTACTTGCAAAAGGCATCCCTTCATTATATATATGTGTTAAATTCTTTACTATAATTGACATAATTCCATCACCATCTCATCCACAGTTAATATATCACTGCTAATATTCATACCTTCTTCTATTAATAAACTAGATAACTCTGTCATACAAGGTACATCTAAACCGATTTCCTTTAACATCTTTATTTTACTGAATACTTCTCTAGGAGTTCCCTCTAAGATTTTCTTTCCTTTTTCCATAACTACAACTCTATCAGCCTCTACTGCTTCTTCCATAAAGTGTGTTATATGTATAACAGTTATATTTTCTTCCTTATTAAGTCTTTTTATTGTTTTCATAACTTCTTTTCTTCCAGATGGATCTAGCATTGCTGTTGCTTCATCAAATATTATACATTTAGGCCTCATAGCAATAATTCCTGCTATTGCAACTCTTTGCTTTTGACCACCTGATAACAAGTGAGGTTGTCTACCTCTTAAATCATACATACCTACACTCTTTAAAGACTCATCTACAATTCGTCTTATTTCTTTTGGCTCTATACCCAAGTTCTCCGGACCAAATGCAACATCTTCTTCTACTATAGTGGCAACTATTTGATTATCTGGATTTTGAAATACCATGCCTGCAGTTTGTCTTATATTCCATAATCTTTCTTCTTCTTTAGTATCCATACCATCAATAAGAATATTTCCTTCAGTAGGCATAAGAATAGCATTTAAGTTTTTAGATAAAGTAGACTTACCAGAACCATTATGTCCTATTATCGCAACAAATTCTCCTTTTTTAACATCTAGGCTTAAATTATCTATTGCTTTAAGTTTTGCTTCATCTGTAATATACTCAAACGAAATATTATTTACCTTTACTATATTATCCATTAATTCATACTCCTTTTAATAAGCAATAACTTATAAAAATCATTTTACACATTATTATATCACACCTTAGTCAAAAAAATAAAAAAAAGATTAAGCCATCAAGCCTAATCCTTTCCTTACTATACTAATTCTATAAAAGCCATTTCAGCAGCATCGCCTTTTCTTGGCCCTATTTTTATTATTCTAGTGTATCCACCATTTCTCTCAGCATATTTTGGAGCTAAATCTGTGAATAAGTTATTAACTACTGTTTCATCCATAACATAAGCTAAAACTTGTCTTCTAGCATGAAGATCCCCTCTCTTAGCAAGAGTTATCATCTTTTCAGCCATTCTACGAGTTTCTTTCGCTCTAGTCACTGTAGTTTCTATTCTTCCACTTCTTAGTAAGCAAGTTACTAAGTTTCTTAACATAAGGTTTCTGTGAGCTGTTTCACGTCCTAATTTACGGTACTTAGCCATTCTTATCCCTCCTTTGCTCGCTATTCTTCACTTGGTTTTAATCCCAATCCAAGTTCTTCTAGTTTTTGTATTACCTCTTCTAATGACTTCTTACCTAGGTTTCTAACCTTCATCATATCATCCTCAGATTTATTAGCTAATTCTTCAACTGTATTAATTCCCGCTCTCTTTAAACAGTTATATGATCTAACTGATAAATCTAATTCTTCTATAGTCATTTCAAGAACTTTTTCTTTTTGATCTTCTTCTTTTTCTACCATGATTTCAACACTACTTACATGTTCAGTTAAGTCTATAAATAAATTTAAATGCTCAACTAATACCTTTGCAGCTAATGATATACCCTCTTGAGGATTTATACTACCATTAGTCCAAACTTCTAGTACTAATTTATCATAATCTGTTTTTTGACCCACTCTTGTGTTTTCCACATGATAACTAACTTTCTCAACAGGAGTATATATTGAATCCACAGGTAAAACACCTATTGGAACATTCTCTGTTTTATTTTCTTCAGCAGAAACATAACCTCTACCTTTATCTACAAATATCTCCATATTAAGTTTAGCATTATCATCTAATGTAGCTATTGCTAAATCTTTACTTAATATTTCAACATCTGGAGGACAGATTATATCTGAACCTGTGATAGAGCATGGTCCTTGAGCTTCTATTTTAAGTGTTCTACTTCCTTCACCATCTATAGTTGCTGAAAGTTCTTTTAAAGTTAATATTATCTCAGTAACATCTTCTTTAACACCAGGTATTGTTGAAAATTCATGAAGAACTCCATCTATTTTTATAGCATTTACTGCTACACCTGGTAGTGATGATAATAATATTCTTCTTAATGCGTTACCTATAGTTATTCCATATCCTCTTTCTAGAGGTTCTATAACAAACTTACCATATCTATAGTCTTCGCTAAGCTCAACTATATCTACTTTTGGCTTTTCTATTTCTATCATGGACAAAACCCTCCTTAAAATTCAGTAATCCACTGAGGGTAAACAAAATTTTAAAATAATTTTTAAAAGTGTTCTTATTATTTAGAGTAAAGTTCTATGATTAAGTGTTCTGCTATCTCAAGATCTATATCTTCTCTTGTTGGAACACCAACTACTTTTGCTGTCATTCCTTCTACATTAGCTTCTAACCATTTAGGAGCTATTCTTGAGTTAACTTCTACTAAATTTTTGAATTTTGCAGAAGATCTTGATTTCTCTTTAACTTCTATAACATCTCCAACCTTAACTATTAATGAAGGTATGTCTACTTTATTTCCATTTAAAGTGAAATGACTATGAGTCACTAATTGTCTAGCTTCTTTTCTAGAAGATGCTAGTCCCATTCTGTAAACTACATTATCTAATCTTCTCTCTAATAAACTTAATAAGTTCTCACCTGCTTTACCAGGCATATTTTCAGCACGTTCATATAAATTTCTAAATTGAGTCTCTAAAACTCCATATATTCTTTTAACTTTTTGTTTTTCTCTTAATTGTAATCCATAGTTAGAAACTTTCTTTCTTCCTTGGCCATGTTGACCTGGAGCATAGTTTCTTTTTACTATAGCACATTTATCTGTATAACATCTATCACCTTTAAGGAATAATTTCATTCCCTCTCTACGGCATTGTCTACATGATGCACCTGTATATCTTGCCATTTATCTACACCTCCTATTGTACTCTTATTAATTACACTCTTCTTCTCTTTGGTGGTCTACATCCGTTATGTGGGATTGGAGTAACATCTTTTATCATAGTTACTTCTAGTCCAGTTGCTTGTAAAGCTCTTATTGCAGCTTCTCTTCCTGAACCTGGCCCCTTTACGAATACCTCAACACTTTTTAGTCCGTGTTCCATCGCAGCTTTTGCAGCTGTTTCAGCAGCCATTTGAGATGCAAATGGAGTTGATTTTCTTGATCCTTTGAATCCTAATTGTCCAGAACTTGCCCAAGATATAGCATTTCCGTGAACGTCAGTTAAAGTTATTATTGTATTATTGAAAGTTGATTGTATATGAGCATGACCACGTTCTATATTTTTACGTTCTCTTCTTCTAATACGTGTAACTTTCTTTTTTGGTTTAGCCATTTTCCTTTTCCCTCCTTCATCTAGTTATTATTTATTTATTTTTTCTTTTTACGAGATACTGTTTTTCTAGGACCTTTTCTAGTTCTAGCATTAGTCTTAGTTCTTTGTCCTCTTAATGGAAGACCTTTAGCGTGTCTTATTCCTCTATAACATTTTATATCTCTTAATCTCTTTATGTTTAAAGCAATTTCTCTTCTTAAGTCACCTTCAACTAAGAAATCGTCATCTATAACTTTTCTTAACTCATTAACTTGATCTTCTGATAAATCTTTTATTCTAGTATCTGGATTTATCTCAGCCTTAGCTAATATTTCGTTAGCAGTCGCTTTACCTATACCATATATATAAGTTAAGCCTATCTCCGCTCTTTTTTCTCTAGGTAAATCTACCCCAGCTATTCTTGCCATGATCGCACCTCCTACACATAGTTTTTAGTGTTTAAAACTTCACATCATATGCCAATCCTACGCCAGATTGTTCAACGATTTTAACGTTCTTTTGTTAACATCACAATATAGTATTATACTATAAAATTTAACAAAATGCTAGTAATAATTTCTTATCCTTGCTTTTGCTTATGCTTTGGATTTTCACAGATAACCATTACTTTTCCTTTTCTTTTTATTACTTTACATTTTTCACATATTGGTTTTACTGATGGTCTAACCTTCATTATTAATCCCTCCTTAGACTAAATATTAATATAGTCTACTTCTTACGCCAAGTAATTCTTCCTCTTGTAAGGTCATATGGAGAAAGTTCAACATTCACCTTGTCACCTTCAAGAATTCTTATGAAGTTCATTCTTAGCTTTCCAGAAATGTGGCATAATATCTCATGTCCATTTTCTAGTTTAACTTTGAACATAGCATTAGGTAAAGCTTCTGAAACTGTACCTTCTAATTCTATAACATCTTTTTTGGCCATTAACTAACCAGCCCTCCATTTCAATAAGTTAAATTATCTAATTTAACTTAGTAAGTTCAGCTCTTAAAAAAGAATCTGTAATCTCTTGTCCAGATACTACTCTTTTTCTAACTTCATCATTAATAAAATTATATTTTTTTAAGTGCTTCACTTTCTTTAACTTAGGTTTGTCAAGTTTCCTTTTTTTTCCATCAGCTATTAATACATATTCATTATTAATTATTTTGACTACAAAGAATAAATTTCCTTTATCTCGTCCTAATGAAACTTTAACAACTTGACCTATACTTAAATTATCTGATAGCACTTTTTTCACCTACTTTTTAAATTACAACTTTGTCAATATCAAAGGTTCATGTTCAGTAATTGCTATCGTATGCTCATAATGAGCTGATTTTTTTCCATCTATTGTAACAGTCGTCCACCCATCTGATAGAGTCTTTACATGATAACGACCTGCATTAACCATTGGCTCTATAGCAATAACCATTCCTTCTCTAAGTCTTGGTCCTTTTCCTGGGAGTCCATAATTAGGTACTTGTGGATCCTCATGAAGATTTGCTCCAACTCCATGACCCACTAAATCTCTAACTACTGAGAAACCATGTTTCTCAACGTGTGTTTGTACTGCGTGTGAGATATCTGAAATTCTATATCCTAATTTAGCAAATTTTATTCCTTCATAGAAGCTTTCTCTAGTTACTTCTATCAATTTCCTATCTTCTTCAGATATCATGCCTACCCCGTGAGTTTTCGCAGAATCACCATGATATCCTTTATAATAGGCTCCTATATCCAAACTTACAATATCTCCTTCTTTTAATATAGTTTCTCCTGGAATACCATGTACTACTTCTCTATTGATAGAAGCACATATACTTCCCGGAAAACCTCCATATCCTTTAAAAGAAGGTTCTGCATTGTATTTTCTTATATTCTCTTCAGCTATTTTATCTAATTCTAAGGTAGATATTCCCGGAGAAATAGCTTTTCTTAAAACTTCATGAGTGTCAGCAACTATTTTGCCTGCTTCTCTTAAAAGTTCTATTTCTTTTTTTGATTTCAAGATAATCATTTATTTTCCACTTCCTAAAGCTGCGACAATATCTTCAAACACTTTATCTATTGATTGGTCACCTTTTATATCTGCTATTATACCTTGTTTGCTATAATAATCTACTAAAGGTTTAGTTTCATCTAGATAAACTTGTATTCTCTTAGATACAGTTTCTTCATTATCATCAGCTCTTTGATATAATTCTCCTTGGCATACATCACATATACCTTCTACTTTAGGAGGATTAAACTCAACATGGTAGGTAGCTCCACAAGACTTACATATTCTTCTACCAACTGCCCTAGACACTAGTATGCTCTTATCAACTTCAATATTGACAACTTTATCTAGTGATATACCAGCATTTTTTAAGAATATGTCTAAATGTTCTCCTTGTGCTACATTTCTTGGAAATCCATCTAACATAAATCCATTTTTACAATCTTCTTGAGATATTCTATCAGTAACTAAACCTACAGTTAACTCATCTGGTACTAATAAACCTTGGTCCATGTATTCTTTAGCTTTTTTTCCAAGTTCTGTTCCCTCTTTTATATTCTTTCTGAATATATCTCCTGTTGATATATGAGGTATATTGTATTTTTCTACTATTCCTGCCGCCTGAGTACCTTTACCAGCACCTGGAGGTCCAAGTAATATTATTCTCATATTATCCATCTCCATTTTATTTTAAGAAACCTTGATAGCTTCTCATAACTAAGTTTGACTCTAACTGTCTCTTAAGCTCCAAAGCAACTCCAACAACGATTAGCAATGAAGTCCCAGCTAGACTCATATTTACTTTCATATAATGTGTTGTAAGAGCTGGCACCATAGCAATTATTGCTAAGAAAGTAGCTCCAGCTAAAGTTAATCTAGTTAAAATTCTATTTAAATAATTCATAGTAGGTTCACCTGGTCTTATACCTGGTATAAATCCACCATTATTTTTCATATTTTTAGATATGTCTTCTGTATTAAATGATACAGTTGTATAAAAATATGAGAAGAAAATTATAAGTAGAATCTCAATTGATCTATATGTCCAAAATCCTTGTTCTGTTGCCATACTTAAGTACTTTTGAACAAAAGCCTGAGCATTTGGCCCCATAAACATAGCTATTGTTTGAGGAAAAGCTAAAAGTGAACTTGCAAAAATTATAGGCATAACTCCTGACTGGTTAACTTTCATTGGTATATGAGAACTTTGTCCTCCATACATTTTTCTTCCAACAACTCTTTTAGCATATTGTACAGGTATCTTTCTAGTCGCTTCTTGTATAAATGTAACTCCTGTTACTGTAAGTAATATAACTACAGCTAGAACTACTATAACCCAAGGTGCAACTTCACCAGATTTAACTTGTTGCGCGATTTTAATAACGTCTGTAGGTATTCTTGATATTATACCTGCAAATATTATTACTGAACTACCATTACCGATTCCTTTTTCAGTAATTTTGTCCCCAATCCACATTACTAACATACTTGCTGAAACTAATGTTATTACAACAGTTGTGATAAAAAACACACTATTTGATATTAAAGCACTTCTTACAATTCCTAATGTAATTCCCAAAGCTTGTACAACTGCTAGAGCTAGTGCTGTATATTTAGTGTACTTATTGATTTTTTTCTTTCCTTCTTCACCAGATTTTTGAAGTTCTGCTAAACTTTCAAAACCTACTGTTAGAAGTTGTATTATGATTGATGCAGTGATATATGGACTTATACCTAAAGCAAATAGTGAAAAATTACTAAATGCTCCACCAGTAAACATATTATACAGAGAAAGTAGACTATTGCCGCCTACCATCTTTTGTATAATACTAGTGTCTATGCCTGGAACTGGTATAGTAGTACCTATTCTGAATATCACGATCATCATAAGTGTATACATTACTTTTTTTCTTACTGCTTTAATCTTCCAAGCTTGTTTTAATTTTGACAGCACGCTAATTCACCCCGCCTGTACTGGCTAGGAGATTAGCAGGTTATTATACTAACTCTGCTTTTCCACCAGCTTTTTCTATTTTTTCTTGAGCTGAAGCTGTAAATTTAGCAGCTTTAACAGTTAAAGCTTTCTCTAAATTACCTTCACCTAAGATTTTAACTCCGTCTTTACCTATTTTGCTTATAGTTTTAGTAGATTTTAATAATTCTGCAGTTACTTCTGTTCCATTTTCAAATCTATTTAAAACTTCAACATTAACTTCTGTGTAAACTTTCTTAAATATGTTATTGAAACCTCTCTTAGGAAGTCTTCTAGCTAGTGGCATTTGTCCACCTTCAAATCCTACTCTTACTCCACCACCAGAACGAGACCATTGACCTTTTTGTCCACGTCCTGCAGTTTTACCTTGTCCAGTTGCAGTACCTCTACCTAATCTTCTCTTAGCTCTTACTGCACCTTCAGCAGGTTTTAACTCATGTAACTTCATGGATTGCACCTCCTTGCACTACTTTATAAAAATTATTCAGCTATTTCAGTTACTTCTAATAAGTGACTTACTTTATTTATCATACCTCTTGTTTGAGCATTGTCTTCTTTTACAACAACTTGTTCTCTTTTTCTTAATCCTAACGCTTCAACATTCTTTTTTTGGTTAGGAGTAGTTCCTATAACACTTCTAACTAACTTTATTTGTAATTTAGCCATTTTACACTACCTCCTTACCCTAGAAGTTCTTCAACTTTTTTACCTCTAAGTTTAGCTATATCTTCAACTGTTTTTAGAGAATTAAGTCCTTCTATTGTAGCATTTACCATATTTCTTGGATTGTTAGACCCTAAAGATTTAGCTCTAACGTCTTTTAGTCCAGCTAGCTCAAGTACGGCTCTAGCAGGTCCTCCAGCTATTACTCCTGTACCTTCTACAGCAGGCATTATTAATATATTTCCAGCACCAAAGTGTCCGCGTACTTCGTGAGGAATTGTAGTCCCAACTATTGGCACTACTATTAGATTTTTCTTAGCATCTTCAACTGCTTTTTTTATAGCGTCTGGTACTTCCATTGCTTTCCCAGCACCTATACCAACGTGTCCGTTTTCATCTCCAACAACTACTAATGCTGCAAATCTAAAGTTTCTACCACCTTTTACAACCTTAGTAACACGTCTTACTTCAACAACTTTTTCTTGTAAGTCAAGTTGTCCTGCATCTATCGGCTTACGACGTAGCATGTATTTTTCCCTCCTTCGTATTAGAACTTAAGACCAGCTTCTCTAGCACCTTCAGCTAATTCTTGAATTCTTCCATGATATAAGTATCCACCTCTGTCAAACACAACTTCAGTGATTCCTTTTTCAACAGCTTTTTTAGCAACTAATTCTCCAACTTTCTTAGCTGCTTCCTTGTTTCCTGTATGATTGACAGCACTCTTAACTTCTGCTTCTAAAGAAGATGCAGCAACTAGAGTTACTCTTTTTGTGTCATCTATTATTTGAGCATATATATTGTTAGCACTTCTAAATACACATAATCTTGGTCTTTGAGAAGTACCGCTTATTTTTCTACGAACTCTCTTATGTCTTTGAAGTCTATTAGCATTTTTATCAGCCTTTTTTAACACCTAGCTCACTCCTTTCTAGCGTTTAAGTTTTGGTATTATTTTTTACCAGTTTTTCCTTCTTTACGTCTGATTACTTCATCAACGTATTTTATACCTTTACCTTTGTATGGCTCTGGCTTTCTCCAAGCTCTTATCTTAGCAGCATAGTTACCTACTAATTGCTTGTCTATACCTTTTACTATTAACTCTGTTTGGTTTGGAGCTTCAACAGTTATTCCTTCTGGATCTTCCATCTCAACTGGATGAGAGAAACCTAAGTTCATAACTAATTTCTTTCCTTGTTTTTGAGCTCTATATCCAACACCTTTTAGTTCTAATTTCTTTTCGAAACCAGTATTTACACCTACAACCATATTATCTAATAAAGTTCTAGTTAGTCCGTGTAAAGATCTATGTTTTTTATTATCAGTTGGTCTTTCAACCATTATTGTATTTTCTTCTTTTTTTATGTTTAACTCAGCACTTAATTGTTTAGTTAAAGTTCCTTTTGGACCTTTTACTGTAACTAAATTTCCTTCAGCTATAGTAACTTCAACACCTGCTGGTATTATTATTGGCTTAACACCTATTCTTGACATGGTCGCACCTCCTTACATTGTTCATATTGATTACCAAACGTAGCAGATTACTTCTCCACCAACATTTTCTTTTCTAGCTTGCTTGTCAGTTAATATTCCTTTTGAAGTAGATATAACTGATATTCCTAATCCGTTTAATACTTTTGGTATCTCATGGTTAGCAGCGTAAACTCTCATTCCAGGCTTAGATATTTTCTTAAGACCTGTTATAACTCTCTCGCCTTCTTGTCCGTACTTTAATTGTATTCTTATGATACCTTGTTTTCCATCTTCTATAACATCATAACCTCTTATGAAACCTTCTTCTAATAAGATTCTAGCTAATTCTTTCTTCATATTAGAAGCTGGAACATCTACAGTTTCATGCTTAACAACATTAGCATTTCTTATACGAGTAAGCATATCTGCAATTGGATCTGTCATTGTCATTTTGTTGCCCTCCTTCCATTCTAATCAAGCTTCTACCAGCTTGCTTTTCTAACACCAGGTATTTGACCTTTATAAGCTAATTCTCTAAAGCATATACGGCATATACCAAATTTTTTCAAAACTGAATGCGGTCTTCCGCATATAGTACATCTAGTGTATTCTCTAGTAGCGTACTTTTGCTTTCTTTGTTGTTTAACAACCATCGCTTTTCTAGCCACGGGAATCCCTCCTTTGCTTACTTAGAAAATGGCATTCCTAATAATTTTAATAATTCACGAGCTTCTTCGTCAGTTTTTGCTGTAGTAACAAATATTATATCCATTCCTCTTACTTTATCTATTTTATCATATTCTATTTCAGGGAATATTAATTGTTCTTTAACTCCTAAAGCATAGTTTCCTCTACCATCAAAAGCATTAGGGTTAACTCCTCTAAAGTCTCTAACTCTTGGTAAAGAAACTGAAACTAATTTGTCCATAAAGTAGAACATTTTGTCAGCTCTTAATGTAACTTTTGTTCCTATTGGCATTCCTTCTCTTAATTTGAAGTTAGCAACAGATTTTCTAGCTTTAGTTATAACAGGCTTTTGTCCTGATATTATTTCTAATTCTTCAACGCCTTTTTCTAATCCTTTTGGATTTTCTCTAGCGTCACCTATACCCATGTTAATAACTATTTTATTTAACTTAGGTATCTCCATTACGTTTTTGTATCCAAATTTCTCCATTAAAGCAGGAGCAACTTCTTTCATGTATTTTTCTTGTAATCTAGAAGCCATTTAAGGTCCCTCCTTTCAAGCAATATTTATTATAATTCTTTTCCGCTCTTTGCTGATACTCTTACTTTGTTCCCATCTTTTACTTCATATCTTACTCTAACGCCTTTTCCTGTTTCAGGATCAAATGGCATTACATTAGATATGTGTATTGGGGCTTCTTTATTTATTATTCCACCTTGTTGGTTCATAGCACTTGGTTTTTGATGTTTAGTTATTACATTTACACCTTCAACTAACACTTTGCTAGTTTTAGGATATACCTTTAAAACTGAACCTTTTTTACCTTTATCTTTACCTGCTATAACTACAACAGTGTCACCTTTTTTAACACGCATCATGTCCTATTGCACCTCCTTAATTATAGTACTTCTGGAGCAAGAGAAACTATTTTCATGAATTCATTGTCTCTTAACTCTCTAGCAACAGGCCCGAATATACGAGTTCCTACTGGAGTTTTATCGTCCTTTATTATAACAGCAGCATTTTCATCAAAAGATATATAGCTTCCGTCATTACGTCTTACGCCTTGTTTGCTTCTTACTATAACAGCTTTAACAACCTTACCTTTTTTTACAACTCCACCAGGTGTTGCACTTTTAACAGTAGCAACTATAACGTCGCCTATGTTACCATATCTTCTTTTACTTCCGCCTAGAACACGTATACATAAAAGTTCTTTAGCTCCTGAGTTATCAGCAACTCTTAGACGTGATTCTTGTTGTATCATATCGTAATCCCTCCTTCTTCAAAAACTACTTAACTTTCTCAACAACTTCAACTAGTCTGAATCTCTTATCTTTAGATAATGGTCTAGTTTCCATTATTTTAACTCTATCTCCGATGTTACATATATTCTTTTCATCATGAGCCTTGAATTTCTTAGTTCTCTTAACACGTTTATTATATAGTGGATGACGTACGAATTCTTCAACAGCTACTACTATTGTTTTATCCATCTTATCACTAACAACACGGCCTATTCTAACTTTTCTTCTTCCTCTTTCCATGTTTAAAAAGCCTCCTTTCCAAATTAAGCTCTAGTTTCGTATAACTTTCTTTCAGCAAGAACAGTTTTAACTTTTGCTATATCCTTCTTAACAAACTTTATTCTAGCTGTATTTTCTAATTGACCAGTAGCTAATTGGAATCTTAAGCTAAATAATTCACTTTTGAAGTCGTTTAATTTGTTCATTAGCTCTTCACTTGTTAAATCTCTTAATTCTTTAGCTTTCATCCTATTCACCACCCTTTACTTCTAAATCTTCTTTTTTAACAAATTTACATTTGATTGGTAATTTATGTGCAGCAAGTCTCATAGCTTCTCTTGCTTTATCTTCAGAAACACCTGCTAATTCAAACATAACTCTTCCTGGCTTAACTACAGCTACCCAATATTCTGGAGAACCTTTCCCTGCACCCATACGAGTCTCTGCTGGTTTTCTTGTTACTGGTTTATGAGGGAATATTTTTATCCAAACCTTTCCCCCTCTTTTTATATATCTAGTCATCGCGATTCTGGCAGCTTCTATTTGATTAGAAGTTATCCAAGAAGCTTCTAATGCTACTAATCCAAACTCACCATAAGTAACTTTGTTACCCTTATGAGCTTGCCCAGACATGCTTCCTCTATGAACTCTACGACGCTTTACTCTTTTTGGCATTAACATGAGTATTTTTCCTCCTTCCTTGAACCTAACTATTATTAATTTCCTTTGTTTTCAGTTCTTTGAGGTCTTGATCCACCTTGAGGTCTTTGTCCTCTGTAGTTTCCTCTGTTATCATTTCCTCTTCTATCGTTTCTTCTATTATCTCTCTTGTTGTCTCTTCTATCGTTCTTTCTGCTTTCTTCTCTTGGATTTACACCGTCTCTAGTTGGTAAAACTTCACCATTACATATCCAAACTTTTATACCGATTTTTCCATAAGTTGTATCAGCTTCAGCGAAACCATAATCTATATCTGCTCTTAAAGTTTGTAGTGGCACATTTCCTTCACTATAACCTTCAGTTCTAGCCATTTCAGCTCCACCTAATCTTCCTGAAGCAGAAACTTTTATCCCTTTAGCACCAGATTTCAGCGCTCTTTGTATAGCTTGTTTCATTGCTCTTCTGAAAGCAACCCTTCTCTCTATAGCTAAAGCTATATTTTCAGCTACTAATTGAGCATTTTTATCTGTACTTCTTACTTCTACTATATTAACTATTATAGTTTTCTTTGTCATTTTTTCTAATTCAGCTTTTAATGCTTCGATTCCTGCACCAGCTCTTCCTATAACTACACCCGGCTTAGCAACGTGTAAGTCCATTTTTATTTTGTTAGCTGATCTTTCTATTTCTATCTTAGCAACTCCGGCTGAGTATAATCTTTTCTTTAAGAATTTACGTATATTATGGTCTTCTAATAATAAGTTTCCGAACTCTTTTTTATCAGTAGCAAACCATCTTGAGTCCCAATCTTTTATAACACCGACCCTTAAGCCGTGTGGATTAACCTTTTGACCCATTACTTTCCCTCCTATCTATTAATTATTTTTTCTCTTTAACAACAACCTCTATATGAGAAGTTCTTTTTCTTATTGTAGTTGCACGACCCATAGCTCTAGGCATGAATCTCTTCATTGTTGGTCCTTGATTAGCAACTATTGATGCTATATATAATTTTTCAGTATCCATTTCGTGATTGTTTTCTGCGTTAGCTTTAGCTGATTTTACAACCTTAGCTATTATTGAAGCCGCTCCTCTTGGAGTAAACTTTAATATTGCTAATGCTTCATCAACATTCTTTCCTCTAACAAGGTCACATATTTGGCCTGCTTTTCTTGGTGATACACGTACGTATTTAGCAGTAGCTTTTGCTTCCATTGTTATTCCTCCTTTCTTAGTCATAATTTAATTATTTTCTCTTATTAGATTTTTCGTCATCCTTATGTCCTTTGAAAGTTCTAGTAGGAACGAACTCACCTAATTTGTGTCCAACCATATCTTCTGTTATATATACTGGAACATGTTTTCTTCCATCATGAACAGCTATAGTGTTTTCTACCATTTGTGGAAATACAGTTGAAGATCTTGACCAAGTTTTTATAACTTCTTTATTTCCACTAGCATTCATAGCTTCTATCTTCTTTAAAAGTCTTGCATGGACAAAAGGCCCTTTTTTAGTTGATCTTGACATTTATATTCCTCCTTTCCGAGCAAAAATAAATTTACTACTTAGTTCTTCTTGATACTATTAGTTTATTTGAAGCTTTATTTTTCTTTCTAGTTTTGTATCCAAGAGCTGGTTTACCCCATGGAGTAACAGGAGATGGTCTACCTATTGGAGATCTACCTTCCCCTCCACCGTGTGGATGGTCATTAGGGTTCATTACAGAACCTCTTACAGTAGGTCTTATTCCCATATGTCTTTTTCTTCCTGCTTTACCGATAACTACGTTACCATGCTCTATATTTCCAACTTGTCCTATAGTAGCTTTACAGTTTATACTTACTAGTCTCATCTCACCTGATGGTAATCTTAATAAAGCATTTTTTCCTTCTTTAGCCATTAATTGTGCAGAAACTCCAGCAGATCTAACTAATTGAGCTCCTTTTCCTGGCTTTAATTCTATATTATGGATGATAGTACCAACTGGCATATCTTTTAATGCTAAACAGTTTCCTGGTTTTATATCAGCACCTAATCCTGATAATATAGTATCTCCAACATTAATTCCAACTGGAGCTAATATATATCTTTTTTCACCATCAGCATAGTTTAATAATGCGATATTTGCAGTTCTATTTGGATCATATTCTATAGTAGCAACCTTAGCAGGTATACCATCTTTATCTCTTTTAAAATCTATTATTCTATATTTTCTTTTTTGTCCTCCACCTCTATGACGAACAGTTATTCTACCATGTACGTTTCTACCAGCATTTTTCTTTAAGTTAACTAAAAGAGATTTTTCTGGTTGATTACATGTTATTTCATCAGAAACTAAAACTGTCATTTGTCTTAAGGCAGGAGAAGTTGGTCTAAACTTTTTTATAGCCATCTGTTTTCCCTCCTTCGTTTGTTATAATACTACATTCCTTGGAAGAATTCTATTTCTTTACTATCAGCAGTTAATTTAACTACTGCTTTCTTAAAGCTTGCTGTTCTTCCTTGAGTTCTACCCATTCTTTTAACTTTTCCATCGTAGTTTAAAGTATTTACTTTATCAACACTAACTCCAAATACTTTTTCTACTGCTTTTTTTATTTCAGTTTTGTTCGCATCTTTAGCCACAACAAAAGTGTATTTTTTTTCACCCATTTCAGCCATACTGTGCTCAGTTACAACTGGTCTTATTATTACATCATGTGGATTAGTCATTATGCGTACACCTCCTCCACTTTTTTAACAGCATCTGTAGTTATTATAAATGAATCATACTTTAATATGTCATATACATTCATAGTATTAACTAATGCAGTTTGAACACCTTCTATATTTCTAGCTGATTTTATTACGTTATCGTTTTTGTCAGCTATAACTACTAAAGCTTTTTTAGCAGCATTTATATTGTTTAATATTTGAGCGAATTCTTTAGTTTTAGGAGCATCCATGTTTAATGCATCTAATACTATAACTTCACTATTTTGAACTTTTGAAGATAAAGCACTCTTCATAGCTAATCTTCTTACCTTCTTAGGTAATGTATATTTGTAGCTTCTTGGTTTAGGTGCAAAAGCAACTCCTCCACCTACCCATTGTACAGATCTTGTAGAACCTTGTCTTGCTCTACCTGTTCCTTTTTGTTTCCAAGGTTTTCTTCCGCCACCTCTAACTTCTGCTCTAGTTTTAGCAGATTGAGTTCCTTGTCTCTTATTTGCTAATTGATTTTTTACAACTTCATATAAAACATGTCCATTAACTTCTACGCCAAATATAGAATCTGATAATTCTATTTCTCCAACGTTTTGTCCACTAACATTTAGTACATTTAATTTTGGCATTGTTATTCCTCCTTTCTCTAGGTTAGTCATTATTTAGAAACCTTTATAGCTTCTTTTATAGTTACTACTGAACCTTTAGCTCCTGGTATAGCTCCTTTAACTAATATAAGGTTCTTATCAGCATCTACTTTAACAACCTCTAAGTTTTGAACTGTTACCTTTACGCTTCCCATGTGTCCAGCTAATTTTTTGTTTTTAAATACTCTACCAGGGTAAGAACAAGCTCCCATCGAACCTGGTCTTCTGTGGTATCTAGAACCGTGAGTTTCAGGACCTCTACTTTGTCCATGTCTTTTTATTGGACCTTGGAATCCCTTACCTTTACTTATTCCAGTAACATCTATTTTTGCACCTGCTTCAAATACATCAGCTTTTATTTCTTGTCCTACTGTGTATCCTTCTACAGAATCTACTCTAAATTCTTTTAAATGTTTCTTTAAAACATTAGCAGCAGCTAAATGTCCTTTTTTAGGTTTGTTTAAAGCTTTTTCTTTAGCATCTTCAAAACCTATTTGTATAGCGTTGTATCCATCTTTATCAACTGTTTTTATTTGAGTAACGACCATAGGTCCTGCTTCAACAGCTGTTACAGGTATAACTACACCTTTATCAGTGAATATTTGAGTCATACCAACTTTTTTGCCTAATATTCCTTTCATATTAGCACCTCCTATAATTCTTACAGCGGATTACATCTTTTAGAGTAATCATTCTAAGATAGTTACCTATAGGATAATATCTTAGGGGTTCTTATAATTTTATTTCTATATCTACACCTGCTGGTAAGTCTAATCTCATTAATGAGTCAACTGTCTTAGGTGTTGGATTAGCTATGTCGATTAGTCTTTTATGAGTTCTTATTTCAAATTGTTCTCTAGAGTCTTTGTACTTATGTACAGCTCTTAATATAGTTACAACTTGTTTTTCTGTTGGTAGAGGCACAGGTCCTGAAACTTGTGAACCAGCCTTTTTAGCAGTTTCAACTATTTTCCCTGCTGAAAAATCTAATAATTTGTGATCATATGATTTTAATCTTATTCTTATTTTTTCATTCTTAGCCATTTTGTTTTCCCTCCTTTATCACGTGTTTAATTTTCAAGTTGCGTACAACTAATACCGATACACTGCTCCGGGTGTGTTGTAACTTTCAAATCGATATCAGTTCGTATTTCACTAGGATTTAATTCTTATTTTCTTAATCTCTCAAGCACACTATTATATTTTATATCATATGTTACATTTTTTCAAGTTTTTTTTATATTTTTTTCAAGTTTATTTTCTATTACAACAGCATAACCTCAAACTTGATTGTTAATCTATCTCAAGGCACTAGTTTAGTATATATGCTTTAGTGCTACTTGTCAACAGAAAACAAAAAAGAGAGGTGTTACCCCCTCTTTTTCTATATTAAATCCCTTAGTTTAGAAAAGGATTACTCTATTATTGTAGCAACAACTCCTGAAGCTACTGTTCTTCCACCTTCTCTTATTGAGAATCTTAATCCCTCTTCTACAACTATTGAGTTTATTAAGTCTACTTCCATTGTTACGTTATCTCCTGGCATTACCATCTCTATTCCTTCTGGTAACTTACAAGCTCCTGTTACGTCTGTTGTTCTAAAATAGAATTGTGGTCTATATCCATCAAAGAATGGTGTATGTCTTCCACCCTCTTCTTTTTTAAGTACATATACTTCTGCTGTAAACTTTGTGTGTGCCTTTACTGATCCAGTCTTTGCTAGTACTTGTCCTCTTTCTATTTCGTTTCTTTGTACTCCTCTTAATAATGCTCCTATATTATCACCTGCTTGTGCTTGGTCTAATAATTTTCTGAACATCTCTACTCCTGTTACTACTACTTTTCTTGGCGCTTCTGTTAATCCTACTAATTCTACTTCGTCTTGTACTTTTAGTACTCCTCTTTCCACTCTTCCTGTTGCAACTGTTCCTCTTCCTGTGATTGAGAATACGTCCTCTACTGGCATTAAGAATGGCTTGTCTGTATCTCTCTCTGGTGCTGGGATATACTCATCTATTTGCTCGAATAATTCTACTATCTTATCTCCCCACTCGCTCTTTGGATCTTCTAATGCCATTAATGCTGACCCTCTTACTATTGGAGTGTCATCTCCTGGGAAATCATACTCTGTTAATAAATCTCTTACTTCCATCTCTACTAACTCTAATAACTCTTCGTCATCTACCATATCACATTTGTTTAAGAATACTACTATATATGGTACTCCAACTTGTCTTGATAATAGTATATGCTCTCTTGTTTGTGGCATTGGTCCATCTGTTGCTGAACAAACTAATATTGCTCCATCCATTTGTGCTGCTCCTGTTATCATGTTCTTAACGTAGTCAGCATGTCCTGGGCAGTCAACGTGTGCGTAGTGTCTATTTGGTGTTTCATACTCAACGTGTGCTGTTGATATTGTGATTCCTCTTTCTCTTTCTTCTGGAGCTTTATCTATGTTTGCGAAATCTACTGCTTCTCCTAATTGGTATCTGTCATATAATGTTTTTGTTATTGCTGCTGTTAATGTAGTTTTACCGTGGTCTACGTGTCCTATTGTCCCTATATTAACATGAGGTTTTGTTCTTTCGTATTTAGCTTTAGCCATTTTGAATTTCCTCCCTTTATCTTGTGCAAGATGAGATATATCTCATCTTGCTGATTATTTTTTATATTTATATTATTAATTATTTTTAAATTATTTTCCTTCAGCTATTTTCTTAGCAACTGAAGCTGGAACTTGCTCATAGTGATCGAATATCATTGTATAAGTTGCACGACCTTGTGTTGAAGATCTTAAATCTGTTGAGTATCCAAACATTTCTGAAAGTGGAACGAATGCATTTATAACTTGTGCACCACTTCTAGCTTCCATTCCCTGGATTAAACCTCTTCTTGAGTTCAAGTCACCCATAACATCTCCCATGTAATCTTCTGGAGTAACAACTTCTACTTTGAAGTAAGGCTCTAAAAGAACTGCATTACCTTTCTTCATAGCATCTTTGAATGCCATTGAACCAGCCATTTTGAACGCCATCTCAGAAGAGTCAACCTCATGGTAAGAACCATCATATAACTCAACAGCAACGTCTACAACTGGATATCCAGCAACTATACCAGATTGCATAGCTCCTTGTATACCCATGTCAACTGGACCAACATATTCTTTTGGTACAGATCCACCAACAGTTTTGTTTGTGAACTTGTATCCTTCACCTGGCTCTTGAGGAGCAACTCTAATCTTAACGTGACCGTATTGTCCTCTACCACCTGATTGCTTAGAGTACTTGTATTCAACATCAACTGGTTGAGTTATAGTCTCTCTATATGCAACTTGTGGTGCACCAACTTTAGCTTCTACTTTAAATTCTCTTAATAATCTATCTACTATTATCTCTAAGTGTAACTCACCCATACCAGATATTATAGTTTGTCCTGTTTCTTGGTCAGTCTTAACTGTGAAAGTTGGGTCTTCTTCAGCTAGTTTTTGAAGAGCTATACCCATTTTCTCTTGAGCTGCTTTAGAGCTTGGCTCTATAGCAACAGATATAACTGGCTCAGGGAATTCCATAGATTCAAGTATTATTGGATTAGCAGGGTCACATAATGTGTCTCCAGTAGTAGTATCTTTTAATCCTACTGCTGCTGCTATATCTCCAGCATAAACCTTAGTTATTTCTTCTCTTGTATTGGCATGCATTTGTAATATACGACCAATTCTTTCTCTCTTATTCTTAGTTGCATTTAAAACATAAGAACCAGATTCTAATGTTCCAGAGTAAACTCTGAAGAACGCTAGTTTTCCAACGAATGGGTCAGTCATTATTTTGAATGCTAATGCAGAGAATGGTTCTTCATCAGAAGAATGTCTTTCAGCTTCTTCTCCATCTGCTAATATACCTTTTATAGCTGGTATATCAGTTGGTGCTGGTAAGTAATCTAAAACTGCATCTATTACTAACTGAACACCTTTGTTTCTATAAGCTGTACCACAGAAAACTGGGTTCATTTCACAAGCTATAGTAGCTTTTCTTATAGCAACTTTTAATTCATCTATAGTAAGTTCTTCACCTTCAAGGTATTTCATCATTAATTCTTCATCAGTTTCAGCTACTGACTCAACTAATTTTTCTCTCCACTCAGCAGCTAATTCTTTCATATCTTCTGGTATGTCTGTTTCTTCCATTTCAACACCTAGGTCGTCTTTGTATATAACAGCATCCATTTTTAATAAGTCTATTATACCTATGAATGAATCTTCCTTACCTATTGGTAATTGCATAGGAACTGCATTAGAATTTAATCTAGATTTCATCATACTTACAACATTGTAGAAATCTGCACCTAATATATCCATTTTGTTTACAAAAGCTATTCTAGGTACTCCATAAGTTTCAGCTTGTCTCCATACATTTTCTGATTGAGGCTCAACCCCACCCTTTGCACAGAATACAGCAACTGAACCGTCAAGAACTCTTAGAGATCTTTCAACCTCAACTGTGAAGTCCACGTGTCCAGGAGTATCTATTATGTTTATTCTATGGTCTTTCCATGAAGCAGTAGTAGCGGCAGAAGTTATTGTTATACCTCTTTCCTTCTCTTGCTCCATCCAGTCCATTTGAGAAGCTCCTTCATGAGTTTCTCCTATTTTATGAGTTTGCCCAGTATAAAACAGGATTCTTTCTGTAGTAGTAGTCTTTCCTGCATCTATATGAGCCATGATTCCTATATTCCTAGTTTTTTCCAAAGGAAACTTTCTAGCCATGGTTATCCTCCTTATGATATCCTTAAATTTATAAGATATCTATATATCCTACCATCTGTAATGAGCAAATGCCTTATTAGCTTCTGCCATTTTATGAGTATCTTCTTTTTTCTTAACTGAAGCTCCAGTGTTGTTAGCTGCATCCATTATTTCTTTAGCTAGCTTTTCAACCATTCCTTTTTCTCCACGAGCTCTAGTATATTTCACTAGCCATCTTAAGCCTAATGTTTGTCTTCTTTCAGGTCTAACTTCGATTGGCACTTGGTAGTTTGCTCCACCAACTCTTCTTGCTTTTACTTCTAAAACAGGCATTATATTATCCATTGCTTTATTAAATACTTCTAAAGCTTCTTCTCCTGTCTTTTCAGCAACAATTGCGAAAGCATCATAAACTATTCTTTGAGACTTTCCTTTTTTCCCGTCTACCATCAGATTATTTATTAATTTAGTAACTACCTTACTCCCATACATAGGATCTGGTAAAACTTCTCTTTTTGGAACATTACCTTTTCTTGGCATTTCGCTTCCCTCCTTAATTATTTAACTTAAATCATAGGTACTCGACATAATTCACTTAATGCCGTGATGCCGTAAATATATATATATTTAAAGCACCGAACTATAATCAATCATTAATTGTTTTTACTTTTTAGCTTCTTTAGGTCTCTTCGCACCGTATTTAGATCTTGATTGTCTTCTCTTGTCAACACCTGCTGTATCTAGAGTACCTCTTAGTATATGGTATCTAACCCCTGGAAGGTCTTTTACTCTTCCTCCTCTTATAAGAACAACACTATGCTCTTGTAAGTTATGTCCTTCTCCTGGTATATAAGCAGAAACTTCTATACCATTAGTTAATCTAACTCTGGCAACTTTTCTTAAAGCTGAGTTAGGCTTCTTAGGAGTAACTGTTTTTACTGAAGTACAAACCCCTCTTTTTTGTGGGGCACTAGCGTCAGTTACTTTCTTATTTAAAGAGTTGTAACCTTTTTGTAATGCTGGAGCAGTAGATTTCTTCTCTAGCGCTTTTCTACTTTTACGAACTAATTGGTTAATTGTTGGCATCATCTGCACCTCCTTCCAAATTTTCGATCTTATCAGTGACCGCCAACTACATCAATATGAATATTCATACTGACTGATTGTAACATTCGTTACTTACAATTTAATGTCTATAACACATAAATATGTGATATTAGCACTTTTCTAGCTTGATGCTTTTTAGTTCTCATTTATTGCCATCTAAAAGTCACTAAGAACTTGTTCAAGCCCTTAGTGTACTTTTAAACAACACACTTTACTATTTTAACACCACAAATAATGGTTGTCAAGATTTCTTTACTCTATATACTATTAATCTTCAATTTTTTCAACAGCTATATTTCTATATTTCTTCATTCCTGTTCCTGCTGGTATTAACTTACCTAATATAACATTTTCTTTAAGCCCTATTAAGTGATCTTCTTTACCTTTTATGGCTGCCTCTGTTAATACTCTTGTTGTTTCTTGGAAAGAAGCTGCTGATAAGAATGAATCAGTTGCAAGAGATGCTTTAGTTATACCAAGTAAAACTCTTTTAGCAACTGCTGGTCTTAAACCTTTAGCTATAGCGTCTTTATTACATTCATTGAATGTTAATACATCTTCATATCCACCTGGTAATAAATCTGTATCTCCTGGGTCTTCAACTTTAACTTTAGATAGCATCTGTCTTACTATAACCTCTATATGTTTATCGTTAACGTCAACCCCTTGAAGTCTATACACTCTCTGAACTTCTTTAACTATATATTCTTGAACTCCCTTAACACCATTTACTCTTACTATGTCGTGAGGATTTATAAACCCTTGTGTTAGAGGGTCTCCAGCATCTAACATTTGACCTTGCTTAACTTTTAATCTGGAACCATATGGTATTACATATGTTTGAGTCTCGCCTTCTTCTGGTATTACATTTACTTCTTTTCGCTTTCCAGTTTCATCTATTTCAACTCTACCAGACACTTCAGTTATTACAGCTAATCCTTTTGGTTTTCTTGCTTCAAATAATTCTTCAACCCTTGGAAGACCTTGAGTTATATCAGCTCCTGCAACTCCTCCAGTATGGAATGTACGCATTGTAAGCTGAGTACCCGGTTCACCGATAGATTGAGCTGCTATTATACCAACTGCTTCACCTATATTAACTTCTTTTCCTGTAGCTAAGTTTCTACCATAGCACTTAGAACAAACTCCATGATTAGTTTTACAGTTAAGAACTGTTCTTATTCTAATTTTTTCAATTCCTAAATTTACTATAGTTTCTGCTTCATCTTCTTGTATCATAGCATCAGCTCCAACTATAACTTCACCAGTTTCAGGATTTAATATAGGGTCTATAGTATATCTTCCTACAATTCTATCGTATATCTCTTCTATAACTTCATTTCCTTCTTTTATAGCATAAATTTCTGTAGTATCTTCTGTACCACAGTCTATTTCTCTTACAATAACATCTTGACTTACATCAACAAGTCTTCTTGTTAAGTATCCAGATTCAGCTGTACGTATAGCTGTATCGGCAAGACCTTTTCTAGCACCATGTGAAGATGTAAAGTACTCCAGTACTGATAAACCTTCACGGAAATTAGATTTAACTGGTATCTCAACTGTTTTACCAGATGCATTGGCCATAAGACCACGCATACCTGCTAGCTGTCTAATTTGGTTTTTAGAACCTCTGGCTCCTGAATGTGCCATTATATATATATTGTTTAATCTATCTAGTCCACCCATAAGAGCATCAGTAACTTTATCAGTTGTTTCTGTCCATGTCTCTATAACTTTTTCATATCTCTCTTCATCAGATATTAGACCTCTTCTGTATGCTCTTTCATATTTATCAACTTTTGCTTCTGCATCAGCTATAAATATTTTCTTTTCTTCTGGAACACTCATATCATCAACAGCAACTGTTATACCACCTAATGTAGAGTATTTAAATCCTAAAGATTTTATATAATCTAGTAATTCAGCTGTCTCTGTATTACCATGTTTTCTAAAGCATTTATCTATTATTTTACCAAGAGACTTCTTATCTGCTAAGAAATCAACTTCAAGTGCAAATGGATTTTCTTTTCTATCTACAAAACCTAAGTCTTGAGGTATATTTTCATTAAATATAAATCTACCAACAGTACTTTCAACTAATGAACTTCTTCCATCTTCAAGTGTTACCTTCAATTTTACTAATGCATGTAGATGAACTGACTTATTGTAATAAGCAAGTAATAATTCATTAAAGTCTTTAAATACCATACCTGTTCCTTTAGCCCCATCTTGTGCTTCTATTGTTAGATAATAACAACCTAAAACCATATCCTGAGATGGAGTAGTTATAGGTGAACCATCTTTAGGAGCAAGTATATTATTTACAGAAAGCATTAAGAATCTTGCTTCTGCTTGTGCTTCTACTGATAAAGGTACATGAACTGCCATTTGGTCACCATCAAAGTCTGCGTTGTAAGCTGTACATACAAGAGGATGTAGTTTTATAGCTTTGCCTTCAACTAAGATTGGTTCAAATGCTTGTATACCTAATCTATGCAGAGTTGGCGCACGGTTAAGAAGAACTGGATGACTTTTTATAACATCTTCTAAAACATCCCAAACTTCTGGTTTAACTTTTTCTACTATAGATTTCGCACTTTTTATATTATGTGCATATCCTTCTTTAACTAACTTATCCATAACAAATGGCTTGAATAGCTCCAATGCCATTTTCTTTGGAAGACCACACTGATAGAATTTAAGTTCTGGTCCAACAACTATAACAGAACGTCCTGAGTAGTCAACACGCTTACCAAGTAAGTTTTGACGGAAACGACCTTGTTTACCTTTTAGCATATCTGATAAAGATTTAAGTGGTCTATTTCCAGGTCCTGTTACAGGTCTACCTCTTCTACCATTATCTATTAATGCATCAACGGCTTCTTGAAGCATTCTTTTTTCATTTCTTACAATTATATCTGGAGCTCCAAGCTCTAATAATCTTTTAAGTCTATTATTTCTATTTATAACTCTTCTATATAAATCATTTAGGTCTGAAGTCGCAAATCTTCCACCATCAAGTTGTACCATTGGTCTTAAGTCTGGTGGTATTACTGGTATAGCGTCTAAAATCATCCATTCTGGTTTGTTGCCAGACTTTTTAAATGCTTCCACAACTTCTAATCTTCTTATTGTTCTAACTTTCTTTTGTCCTGTACTATCTTTTAACTCTGCTCTTAAGTCTTTACTTTGTTGTTCTAAGTCTATATTTTGTAGTAATGTCTTTACAGCTTCAGCACCCATTCCTACAGTAAAAGTATATCCATACTTTTCAAGAGCAGTTCTGTATTCTTTTTCTGTAAGTAGTTGTTTTTCATTCAATCCAGTTTCTCCTGGATCAACTACTACATATGAGGCAAAGTATAATATTTTTTCTAATGATCTTGGTGACATATCAAGTAAAAGTCCCATTCTACTTGGTATACCTTTGAAGTACCAGATGTGAGACATAGGAGCAGCTAGCTCTATATGTCCCATTCTTTCTCTTCTTACTTTTGATTTAGTTACTTCTACTCCACATCTATCACAAACTACACCTTTATATCTAACTCTTCTATATTTACCACAGTGACACTCCCAGTCTTTTTGTGGTCCAAATATTCTTTCACAGAAAAGACCATCTTTTTCTGGTTTTAAAGTACGGTAATTTATAGTTTCTGGCTTTTTAACTTCTCCTCTAGACCATTGTCTTATTTTTTCTGGAGAAGCCAATGCTATTTTTATCGACTCGAAATTGTTTAATTCAAACAAGGAGTTCTCTCCCTTCTATTTGAGATTTACATTAATTAAATTTATATATCAAAGTCATCACTTTCAAAATCTATTTCTTCTTCAAATAAATCATCCTCAGTGAATTCTTCTAAATTCTCTATATCCTCATCTTCTGCATTTTCCGCAAAATCATCTTCAATTTCTTCTATTATGTTACTTTCTTCAACTTCTCCCATGTGATTTACAACATCTAGCTCAAATTCACCTATTGTATCATCTTCATCCACAGATTCTCTTACTTCTATTTCTTGGTCTTCATCTGTCAATACTTTTACATCTAAGCATAAACTTTGAAGTTCTTTTATAAGAACCTTAAATGATTCTGGGATTCCTGGTTCAGGTATGTTTTCACCTTTAACTATAGCTTCATAAGTTCTAACACGACCTACAACATCATCAGACTTAACAGTAAGTATCTCTTGAAGTATGTGAGCAGCTCCATATGCTTCTAGAGCCCAAACCTCCATCTCTCCAAATCTTTGTCCACCAAATTGTGCTTTACCACCTAGTGGCTGTTGGGTAACTAATGAGTATGGTCCAGTACTTCTTGCATGTAGTTTTTCATCTACTAAGTGATGTAGTTTCAAGTAATACATATATCCAACAGTTATTCTGTTGTCAAAAGACTCACCTGTTCTACCATCATATAAAGTTAATTTACCATCTCTAGGATACCCAGCTTCCTCAAGAGCATCCATTATATCATACTCATTAGCACCATCGAATACTGATGTTGCTACATACCATCCTAATGTCTTAGCAGCAAGTCCTAAATGAACTTCTAGAACCTGACCTATGTTCATACGTGATGGTATACCTTGTGGGTTAAGTATTATGTCTAGTGGTGTTCCATTTTCCATGAATGGCATATCTTCTTCAGGTAATACTCTTGAGATAACCCCCTTATTACCATGACGACCAGCCATTTTATCTCCAACTTTTATTTTTCTCTTCTTAGCTATATAACATCTTACTAATTCATTTACTCCTGGAGATAAGTCATCTCCATTTTCTCTAGTAAATACTTTTACATCAACTATTATACCAGATTCACCATGAGGTACTTTAAGTGAAGTATCTCTAACTTCTCTAGCCTTTTCTCCAAATATTGCACGAAGTAATCTTTCCTCCGCAGTAAGTTCAGTTTCTCCTTTTGGAGTTACTTTACCAACTAGTATATCACCTGAGTCTACTTCTGCACCTATTCTTATTATACCTCTGTCATCTAAGTTCTTAATTGCACTATCTCCAACATTAGGTATATCTCTAGTTATTTCCTCTGGTCCTAGTTTTGTATCTCTAGCTTCACATTCATATTCTTCTATATGAATTGTTGATAATCTATCTTCTTTAACTAATCTTTCATTTATTAATATGGCATCCTCGTAGTTATAACCTTCCCAAGTCATAAATGCTATAAGGCAGTTTCTTCCAAGTGCAACTTCTCCTAAATCAGTTGCTGGACCGTCTGCTATAACATCACCTTTCATTATCTGGTCACCTTTATTTATTATAGGTGTTTGATTTATACAAGTACCTGAGTTTGAACGTTTAAACTTAAGTAGATTATATCTATCTCTGTTTCCATCTTCTCTTTTTATTATTATTTCATCTGCTGTTACTCTTTCTGCTATACCAGAATTTCTAGCAACAACAACTGCTCCAGAGTCTTTTGCAGCTCTATATTCTATACCAGTTCCTATAATTGGTGCTTCTCTTCTAACTAGAGGCACTGCCTGACGTTGCATGTTTGCTCCCATAAGGGCACGGTTGGCATCATCATTTTCTAGGAAAGGTATCATAGCAGTGGCAACAGATACAACCTGCTTAGGAGATATATCCATGTAATCTACTCTACTTTCAGGAACCATTTCAACAGCACCATTTACAGTTCTACAAACAACTCTATGGTTTACGAATTTACCGTCTTCTGTTAATGGCTCATTTGCCTGAGCTCTTACGAATAAATCTTCCTCGTCAGCAGTTAAATAATGTATTTCATCAGTAACTGTTGATGTTTCTTTATCAAATTTTCTATATGGTGATTCTATAAATCCAAATTCATTTATCTTTGCATAAGTTCCTAGAGAGTTTATAAGACCTATATTTGGTCCCTCTGGAGTCTCTATTGGACACATTCTACCATAGTGTGAATGGTGAACGTCACGCACTTCGAATCCAGCTCTTTCTCTTGAAAGACCTCCAGGTCCAAGGGCTGATAATCTTCTCTTATGTGTTAACTCAGATAGAGGATTTGTTTGATCCATGAACTGAGATAACTGAGAACTCCCAAAGAATTCTTTTATTGCAGCTGAAACTGGTCTTATATTAACTAACGCTTGAGGCGTTATAGCTTCCATATCTTGAACTGTCATTCTTTCTTTTATAACTCTTTCCATTCTTGAAAGACCAATTCTAACTTGATTTTGTAGTAATTCACCTACAGATCTTATTCTTCTATTTCCTAGGTGATCTATATCATCAATATTTCCTATATTATAGAATATATTAAACTCATAACTTATTGAAGCTATTATATCATCTAATAATATATGTTTTGGTATAAGTTCTTTAATTCTTGATTTTATAGCTTCTTTTATTTCTTCTTCATCACTATATCCATCTAAAATTTCTTTTAAGGTTGGATAATGTACTTTTTCTTTTATGTTTAAATCATCTATGTCAAAATCAATGTGAGACTTAATATCTACAAAATTATTTCCTATAACTCTAACTTTCTTATCATCATCCATTAGTAGATTTACTACATTTATACCTGCATTTTGTATATCTTTAGCTACCTCATAACTTATTTTTTCTCCAGCTTTTACAAATACCTCACCAGTTTCTGGGTTTATTATGTCTTCTGCTGAAATTTTATTCATTATTCTATAACATAAAGCAAGTTTCTTATTGAATTTATATCTACCAACTTTTGCTAAGTCATATCTTTTTGGGTCAAAGAATAAAGCATTTAGTAAAGATGATGCACTTTCTACAGTAGGAGGTTCACCTGGTCTTAATTTTTTGTATATCTCTACAAGACCTTCTTCTACTGTCTTAGTATTATCCTTTTCTAATGTAGCAGATAATCTCTCATCTTCTCCTAAAAGGTCAATTATCTCTGCATCTGTTCCTATTCCTAAAGCTCTAAGTAAAACTGTAACTGGTTGTTTTCTTGTTCTATCAACTCTTACAGATATTACATCATTAGAATCTGTTTCATATTCTAACCATGCTCCTCTATTAGGAATTACAGTAGATGAAATTAATCTCTTACCTGTTTTATCTCTTTCTTCCGCATAGTAAACACCAGGAGATCTAACTAATTGACTTACTATAACTCTTTCTGCCCCATTTATAACGAAAGTTCCTCTTTCTGTCATTAAAGGGAAGTCACCCATAAATACTTCTTGTTCTTTTATCTCACCTGTTTCTTTATTTATAAGTCTTACCTTAACTTTTAGAGGTGCACAATATGTAGCATCTCTCTCTTTACACTCTTCTATATCGTACTTTGGTTTATCATCTAAAGAATAGTCCACAAATTCCAATATAAGATTACCAGTATAATCCTCTATTGGTGAAATATCATCAAACACTTCTTTTAAACCTTCTTTTAAAAACCACTCATAGGAATCTACTTGAATTTCTATAAGATTTGGCACATCAGCTATTTCCTTAATTTTAGAAAAGCTCATTCTAGTTCTTTTACCTATCGTGACAGGATGTGGCATTCACTTTTCACCTCTCAATAATTAAAAATAAAACAATAGTTCATTCTAACGCATCTAATAATTTTAGCATAATGTCAAGTATTTTTCAATATATTTTTTATCTTATATGTAAACTATGCATTATTTTTGATTTTTTGTAAATTATTTTAAGCATATATTATGTATTATGTACAATTTTCTGATTTAAAATCCATATTTTTCATTTATAGGTCTAATTTTCTATGCTAAATTATGTACCAATAACATCCCCCTATTTAATTATAATTCCATAAGAAAACACTTGTAAACAATTACATTTATACAAAAATCTATTAAATAACCAAAATAAAGACCATAAATAAATTTAACTGGTGATTTTAAGCCTTAAACTTTTTCCAGTATAAATTATATCTATGGTCTTTATAAGATAGAATTCCTACTATAACTAATACATAAATTTTAATTACATATTAGTAACTTAATTATCTTAATATATTATCTGCAAATTGTGGAGTAGGTAAACCAAATCCTCCTGCAACCTCAAGTAAATCTCCTGTTATAAATGATGAATCATCACTAGCATAAAATAAAACTGCTTTTGCTATATCATCTGGTTTTCCTATACGATTTAAGGGAACATGCTTTAAAAATTCTTTTATGAATTCTGGTGACATATTATCTAGTGCAGCCTTAGTTGCAATAAGACCTGGAAGTACAGCATTACATCTAACATTATCTTTTGCATATTGTGTCGCTATGTTTTGAGTTAATGAATTAATTGATGCTTTTGATACACAGTAAGCTATTCTAGATAAATCAGGTAACACTGAACCTATACTTGATATATTTACTATACTGCCTTTTCCATTCTTTATCATATGAGGAATCGCTGCTTTACATGGTAAATACACACTTTTTAAATTAGTATTTACTGTATCAAAAAAATTATCTGTATCTCCAGTCAAAAGGTCTTTATCAAGAGAAGGGTTTGTTGAACCAAAATTGTTTACAAGTATGTCTATCTTACCTTCTTTTTTAACTACAGCTTCTATCATTGAAGTAAAAGTTTCTTCTTCACGAGCATTAAAGTAAACAAACTTAGCACAACCGCCTTCTGAACTTATCTTATTTATAACTTCAGTAGCTAATTCTTCTGAACGAGCTGCTAAATATACAATTGCTCCATTCTTTGCCAATATCTCTGCGGAAGCTAATCCAATACCTTTTGTTGCTGCAGTGACTACTGCAATTTTTCCTTGTAATTTTTTCATTATTAATTCCTCCTTAAATACGTCCTCTAGTCTACAAATTTCGATTATTCTAAATATCTAACTCATTTTAAAATTTATATTTGTTAATTAATTATTTATTACATATTATTTATAAAATATTTTTGTGTTTTTTTAAATAATATGTAATTTTTTACAGTGTCATTTAATTATATACCTTATATATACGTTACAATAATTGTTTATATTTTAATTTAATAACAATATTAAATTAAAATATCATTACATAGTATATGATACCCTTAATTTAATACTATTATATAAATTTTTTTCATTTTATAAAAATATTTTATTTATAACTCCAAATAAATTCTATAATTCTTTGCAAATAAAAAAGATACCCAATGGGTATCTTTTTAAAGAAACTACTTAACTTCTACTTTAGCTCCAGCAGCTTCTAATTTTTCTTTTATTTGATCAGCTTCTTCTTTAGAAGCTCCTTCTTTAACTGTCTTAGGAGCATTGTCAACTACTTCTTTAGCTTCTTTTAATCCTAATCCTGTTATTTCTCTAACTGCTTTTATAACTCCAACTTTTGAAGAACCAACGTCAGTTAATACTACATCAAACTCAGTTTTTTCTTCAGCAGCTGGTCCACCAGCAGCTGCACCAGCTACCATTACTGGAGCTGAAGCTGATACACCGAATTTTTCTTCAGCAGCTTTAACTAATTCATTTAATTCTAAAACTTTCATATTTTCTATAGCTTCTAATATTTGTTCTATTGTCATTTTTAGCACCTCCGAATTTTATTTCAAATTAATATTTATAATTTTTTAGTTAAGCAATTAAGCTTCTTCTTGACCTTCTGCCTTTTTCGCTATTGCATCTATTAAGTATGCGAAGTTTGATACTGGAGCTTTTAAGCTACCAAGTAATTTAGCGATAAGAACTTCTCTTGATGGTATGTTAGCCATTTCAACAATTTTAGACTCATCGTAGAATGCACCTTCCACAATACCCATCTTTAATTTCATTTTTGGATGAGAATCCATGAATCCTTTTAATATTCTAGCTGGAGCAACTGGATCATCATATCCAAATGCTATGGCATTAGTTCCAACTAATAATTCATCATTAAATTGCTCTATACCAACTTCTTTAGCTGCTCTTCTAACTAAAGTATTTTTATATACTTTGTAATCTACACCAGCTTCTCTCATTTGTTTTCTTAACTCAGTTACTTCTTCAACTGTTAATCCTTTGTAATCTACAACAACAGCAGCAGAAGATTTTTGTAACTTTTCAACTATCTCAGAAACAACTTCTGATTTAATTTCTATAGCTTTTCTCATATAGACGTGCACCTCCTTCACCAAATAGGCTTAGTATTTACCGCAACATTATAAAAAGCTTTTGTTGCCAAAAGTAGACATCAAAAGCTTTAGT
This sequence comes from Clostridioides sp. ES-S-0054-01, assembly GCA_021561035.1. Classification (NCBI taxonomy): domain Bacteria; kingdom Bacillati; phylum Bacillota; class Clostridia; order Peptostreptococcales; family Peptostreptococcaceae; genus Clostridioides; species Clostridioides sp. ES-S-0054-01. Next base: position 94,047 of record CP067346.1, on the reverse strand, counting down.
AATCTCAATTTATCTAAAACCTCGGCGGGATATTAAGCTTTCGCACCCACTATCTACGGCAAATCTATTCTTTTTTACATTGACAAGTGATATAATAACATTTTTGTCAACCTGTGTCAACAGTTTTATTATTCAGCTGTTCTTGCTGGGTTTATTTTAACTCCAGGTCCCATTGAAGAAGCTACTGTTATACTTCTTAAATATTGTCCTTTAGCAGCAGCTGGTTTAGCTTTTATTATAGCATCCATTAATGCAGTAAAGTTTTCAGTTAATTTCTCTCCACCAAATGATACTTTTCCTACTGGAACGTGTATTATGTTAGTTTTGTCTAATCTGTATTCAACTTTACCAGCTTTTATTTCATCTATAGCTTTAGCTACATCAAATGTAACTGTTCCTGATTTAGGGTTTGGCATTAAACCTTTAGGTCCTAATACTCTACCTAATCTACCTACTACACCCATCATGTCTGGAGTAGCAACTACTATATCAAATTCAAACCAGTTTTCACCTTGTATTTTTTGAACTAATTCTTCAGCTCCTACAAAGTCAGCACCAGCTTGTTCAGCTTCTTTAGCTTTTTCACCTTTAGCAAAAACTAAAACTCTTTTAGTTTTACCAGTTCCATGAGGTAATACAACTGCACCTCTTACTTGTTGATCAGCATGTCTTGAGTCAACACCTAATTTAATGTGTGCTTCTACTGTCTCATCAAATTTAGCTCCAGCTATGTCTGAAACTAATGTTAATGCTTCTGATGCATCATAGAATTTAGTTCTATCTACTTTTTGTAATGCACCTGCATATCTTTTACCTTTTTTAGCCATTTTATTTTCCTCCTCGTGGTTAATTTCGGCTTTTCGCCTCCCACTTTATAAAAAAAAGTGTATCTTTTAATTAATCTTCGATTACAACACCCATACTTCTAGCAGTACCAGCTATCATACTCATAGCAGCTTCTACTGATGCAGCATTTAAGTCAGGCATCTTTAATTCAGCTATTTCTCTTACTTGAGCTGAAGTCATTTTAGCAACTTTCTTCTTGTTTGGTTCTCCAGAACCTGATTTTAAGTTTAATGCTTTTTTAATTAAAACTGCAGCTGGTGGAGTTTTTGTTATAAAACTGAATGATCTATCTTGATATACAGTTATAACAACTGGTATTATCATTCCAGCTTGATCTGCAGTTTTAGCATTAAATTCTTTTGTAAATCCCATTATATTAACACCATGTTGTCCTAATGCTGGTCCAACTGGTGGCGCTGGAGTAGCCTTTCCTGCAGGTATTTGTAATTTTATTTGACCTATAACTTTTTTAGCCATTTTGAGCGCACCTCCTCAGATTTTTCTATAATATAGTATTAGATTTTTTCTATACCTTCAAGCTCTATTACAAATAGAGTCCTTTTACCAAATGCATTTATGCACACTTTGACTTCTCTATTTTCTAAGTCAATTTCTTCTATGTTACCTATTTGTCCACTAAATGGTCCTTGAGATACTTTTACTGTATCTCCTATTTCAAAATCAATATCACTATTTACTACCTTAGGGTCTGTTGTATCTATACCCATAGATTTGACTTCATCTTCACTTAATGGTACTGGTTTTGAACCAGGTCCAACGAAACCTGTAACTCCCTTAGTATTTCTTACTACATACCAAGATTCATCAGTTATTATCATTTTAACCAAAACATAGCTTGGATAAACTTTACGTTGTCTAGTTTTTTCTTTTCCAGTTTTAGTAGTTTCCACTACTTCTTCTGTTGGAACAACTACTTGTCTTATGCAGTCTTCCATACCTCTTGTTTTAACTGCTTTCTCAATTGTAGCTTTAACTTTATTTTCATGTCCCGAATAAGTATGAACTACATACCAACTTGCTTCTTGTAATTCTGACATTTAACTTACCTCTTTTCGTCTATTTTAGTAATAACGCTAGTGCACCAGATAATATAGTGTCTATACCCCATACTAATATAGTGCATGAAATAACTACAGTTAAAACTATACTTGTGTTTTTAAACAGTTCCTTTTTTGTCGGCCATGTAACTCTTTTTAATTCTTGTTTAGTTTCTTTTAAGTATCCAAATAAACTAAACCTTTTTTTAGTTTTTGCACCGTCATTTTTTTGGGCAGCCATTCCATACTCACATCCTTATAAAAAACTATTTTGTTTCTTTATGAGTTGTATGCTTTTTACAGAATCTACAATATTTTTGTAATTCTATTCTGTCTGGATTATTTTTCTTATTCTTAGTAGTGTTGTAGTTTCTTTGCTTACACTCTGTACATGCTAAAGTTACTTTAACTCTCATCTGATACACCTCCAACTTTGTAATACAATAATGTATATTGTTAATATATATGAATATAATATCTTTAAAATATGTATTTATTAAAAATCTACAGTATTCAAGATATTATTAACTTCCTATAATCATTACCTTGTATAAGTTATCACAAAATCCTATGCTGTGTCAATGTTTTTGTATTTCTATGTTAAAAAAAGAGGAGCATAACCCCTCTTTTTGTTATTCCTTTTAATCCATCAGTTTAGTAAAGAATTACTCTATTATTGTAGCAACAACTCCTGAAGCTACTGTTCTTCCACCTTCTCTTATTGAGAATCTTAATCCCTCTTCTACAACTATTGAGTTTATTAAGTCTACTTCCATTGTTACGTTATCTCCTGGCATTACCATCTCTATTCCTTCTGGTAACTTACAAGCTCCTGTTACGTCTGTTGTTCTAAAATAGAATTGTGGTCTATATCCATCAAAGAATGGTGTATGTCTTCCACCCTCTTCTTTTTTAAGTACATATACTTCTGCTGTAAACTTTGTGTGTGCCTTTACTGATCCAGTCTTTGCTAGTACTTGTCCTCTTTCTATTTCGTTTCTTTGTACTCCTCTTAATAATGCTCCTATATTATCACCTGCTTGTGCTTGGTCTAATAATTTTCTGAACATCTCTACTCCTGTTACTACTACTTTTCTTGGCGCTTCTGTTAATCCTACTAATTCTACTTCGTCTTGTACTTTTAGTACTCCTCTTTCCACTCTTCCTGTTGCAACTGTTCCTCTTCCTGTGATTGAGAATACGTCCTCTACTGGCATTAAGAATGGCTTGTCTGTATCTCTCTCTGGTGCTGGGATATACTCATCTATTTGCTCGAATAATTCTACTATCTTATCTCCCCACTCGCTCTTTGGATCTTCTAATGCCATTAATGCTGACCCTCTTACTATTGGAGTGTCATCTCCTGGGAAATCATACTCTGTTAATAAATCTCTTACTTCCATCTCTACTAACTCTAATAACTCTTCGTCATCTACCATATCACATTTGTTTAAGAATACTACTATATATGGTACTCCAACTTGTCTTGATAATAGTATATGCTCTCTTGTTTGTGGCATTGGTCCATCTGTTGCTGAACAAACTAATATTGCTCCATCCATTTGTGCTGCTCCTGTTATCATGTTCTTAACGTAGTCAGCATGTCCTGGGCAGTCAACGTGTGCGTAGTGTCTATTTGGTGTTTCATACTCAACGTGTGCTGTTGATATTGTGATTCCTCTTTCTCTTTCTTCTGGAGCTTTATCTATGTTTGCGAAATCTACTGCTTCTCCTAATTGGTATCTGTCATATAATGTTTTTGTTATTGCTGCTGTTAATGTAGTTTTACCGTGGTCTACGTGTCCTATTGTCCCTATATTAACATGAGGTTTTGTTCTTTCGTATTTAGCTTTAGCCATTTTGAATTTCCTCCCTTATCTTTCGATATAAATTAATTTTGCTCACAATAAGCTTATGGTAAGTATTTTACTATTAATCATTTCTGTTTTCAAGATGTTTTTCTAATTTTCTCTTAACCCTTTGTAAAGCGTTATCTATTGACTTTACATCTCTTTTAAGCTTGTCTGCTATAAACTGGTATGACTTTCCATTTAAATATAATTCTAGGACTTCTAATTCCAAGTCACTTAACAATTCGTTCATCTTTGATTCTATATTTTTTAACTCTTCTTTACTAATTATAAGCTCTTCTGGATCTGTTACTATACTTGTAGCTATAATATCTAAAAGTGTTCTGTCTGACTCTTCATCATATATTGGTTTGTTCAAAGAAACATATGAATTTAAAGGTATATGTTTTTGTCTTGTTGCAGTTTTTATAGCAGTTATTATTTGTCTTGTTATACATATCTCTGCAAAACATTTAAATGAATTTGTCTTGCTTCCATCAAAATCTCTAACTGCCTTATAAAGGCCTATCATTCCTTCTTGTATTATATCTTCTTTATCTGCTCCAATTAAAAAATATGACTTTGCTTTTGCCTTTACAAAATTTCTGTATTTGGTAATAATATACTCTAGTGCTATTTTATCCCCTTCACTTGCTCTTAGTACAATGTTATACTCATCCTGCTGACAATTGTCCACTAACTCATAACTTTTTTCTTTTGCTACCAACATGTAAATCTCCCCCATATATAAAACAAATTTATAGGTATATTATAGTCTAAAGAAGCTAGTAATTTCAACGCTTTCTACGAATGTTCTCAAGTTTCGACAATGTTTCTTTATCTAACCTTTCCTCCAACCAATTTCGCTGAATTTTTTTCCTCAAATCGATATTTTTTTCCTTCATTTTATTCTTGGAACGTTCTAGCTCTAACTTTAATTCTCTTGCAGACATTCTAGTAGCACCTTTTCCTAAAATCATTTGTTGTTCTGCATAGTCATTAGTAGCTACTTTTACATCATCATACTTTGATAAAGAAGTTATAAACTTTTCTATATAACTATCTGCTGTTTGATGTTCTCGTGTATAAACTATTGTTATGTGTTTTCTTTTCTCAACTTTTTCTCGTGAGTTTTTAACATTATAAGCATCAAAAACTATTATAGTCTTGTAACCCATAAACTCAGAAAATTCTATAATATCATCAATAAGCTTTTCTCGAGAATCTTCTAAGTCCTCTTTAGCCAGTTCTTTCAAATTATCCCACGCATTTATAATATTGTAGCCATCTATTATTAAGTAATGATTTATATTTTTTTTCATGCCTATTTACTTTTATCCAATCTCTGTCTGAATATCTCATATAAAAGTATTCCACCTGCTACAGACGCATTTAAAGATGTAACATTACCTATCATTGGCATTTTTACTATAAAGTCACAGTTTTGTTTAACCAATCTAGATATTCCAAAACCTTCACTTCCAATTACCACACCAAGAGGGCCAGTAAGATTTTGTTTATAAAAAGTTTCTCCATCCATATCAGCAGCAGCAATCCACAGCCCTTCATCCTTGAGTTTTTTTATTGTATTAACTATATTGGTTACCTTGCAAACTGGCATATACTCTACTGCTCCAGCAGATGCTTTAGCAACTACAGGGGTTATGTGTACAGACCTTCTCTTTGGAATAATAACTCCATGTGCCCCTACTGCATCTGCTGTCCTTATTATTGAACCTAGATTATGTGGATCTGTTATTTCATCTAGTATAATGAAAAATGGTTCTTCATCTTTATTTTTTGCTAAGTCTATTAACTCATCTAATTCATAATACTTATACTCACTTGCATAAGCTATTACACCTTGATGTGAATGACTTGTACTTACTTCATCTAACTTATGTTTATCAACATACTGGATAATTATGTTCTTCTCTTTAGCCATTCCTATTATTTTCTTAATTGACCCTTCTTTAGCTGAATTTGCAATTAATATTTTATCTATTTCTCTGTCACTTTTCATTGCTTCTATTACTGGATTTCTTCCTTCTATACTTGCCAAACTATTCACCTCCTACAAGGCCTTAAATTTTTCTCTGACTTGAACTATATCTCCACAAGTCATAGTTCCTTCTGGACAACTTCCATTTACACAACTTGGTCCAGTCTTTTTAAATAATACAGGAGCAACCTTTTTAACCTCTCTTAACATCTCTACAGCTAAATTTCTTATTTCCCACTGTGCTCTTTCACAGCATCTATGTTCAAAGAAATTAAATAAACTTCTAGCATTTATAGTAAATACCATTTTTGTTTCACATGCATTTGGAAATACATATCTAGCATCTTCTATTGCTTTCTTTTCAGCTTGTCTTTTTGCTGTTTTCTCATTTTTACCATTTTTTATTAGGTCATTATAATGATTTTCAAACAATATATCAACTAGCTTATCATAATTCTCTTGGTCTTTTTTCATTGAGCTTATAAATAACTCTTTTGCCTTTTCTATTTTTTCTATTTCTGGAGGAATTATGTACTCAAATTGCTCTAATTTAACATATCTTTGACTTTGTTGTGAAAAACTAGCTATACGATGTCTAACAATTTGATGTGAACAAGCTCTTGAAATACCCTCTATTGAAAATGTAAATGAAGCATGTTCTAATATTGACCCATGACCTATACTTAATAACATATTTAAAAATTTCTCTATACTTTCATCTGTTAAATCTTTTTCTATTTCGTCTGTCCCAACTGGTGAATAACATAGCTTAGCTGCCATAGCTATTACTTTTTCTGGTTCAGGTGTATGTGATATTAATTTTACTTTCATAAATTCTTATCCTTTCTTAACACTAATTTATATATATTTATTATACATTAGTTATAAAAAAGGTGTTGCCTTATTACTTATTATTAAGACAACACCCTTATATTTACAAATCTCTTTCAATAATTTTGATTCCTTTATTGATAATATCTTGAAGTCTCTCTATTTCATTATTTAAATACAAATATCCAACCAAAGCCTCAAATCCAGTTGCATGTTTGTAGTCTATAATATCTGCATTTTTAGGAGAAGTATTTGATTTTTGATTTCTTCCCCTTTTATAAATTTTACTCTCTTCCTCGGTTAATTCAGTTTCAATTTCATGAATTATTGTTGCTTGAGCCTTAGCTTTTACATACTTTATGGCTAATTTATGCAAATCATTAACTTTTCTTTGTGTATTCTGTCTAATCAAATGTTCTCTTATATATTTTTCATAAACTGTATCACCTAAGTATGCTAAAACTAGTGGTGATATAGTAACTAATTCAGTTTTTTCCATTTTTATATCCTTTTCCACTTAACACCTTGTCTTGTGTCTTCCAATACGATTCCCATATCTAATAATTGTTGTCTTATATCATCTGCTAATTGGAATTCTTTATTTTTCTTTGCATCAGTTCTTTTTTGTATCAATTCTTCAATATCCTTATCTAATGCAGTATCCTTTTTCTTATTTACAATATTTAATACTCCTGTAAGTTCATTAAATTCATCTAAACATTTCTTGGCAAACTCTAAAGAAGAATTTTCATCTACATTAGAATTTATTAGTTTAGCTAACTCAAAGATAACACTCACTGCGTCTGCTGTATTAACATCATCATCCATAGCATCTATAAATCTTTGTTTAAAGTTATCTAATTCTTTAACAAGTTCTACTTCTTTTTCTGTTAAAGAAGATTCTTTTAGGTTACTTAGTGTGAATTCTAATTTTTCTTTAGTATTATACAATCTTTCAAGACCAGCTTTAGCTTGATTTAGCATTTCATCACTAAAGTTTACTGGATTTCTATAATGTGCTGATAGCATGAAAAATCTTACTATCTCTAAATCATACAATTTTGATATATCTCTTACCGTAAAGAAATTACCTTTTGACTTACTCATCTTTTCATCATTTATATTTATATATCCATTGTGCATCCAATATTTTGAGAATGTTTTTCCGCTTCTAGCTTCACTTTGCGCTATTTCGTTTTCATGGTGTGGGAATGTTAAATCTTGACCACCTGCATGTATATCAATTGTCTCACCTAAATATCTCTTAGACATAACAGAGCATTCTATATGCCATCCAGGTCTACCTTCTCCCCAAGGGCTATCCCACCCTGGCTCACCTTCTTTTTTTGCTTTCCAAAGAACAAAATCCATAGGATGTCTTTTTTGGTCATTTACTTCAATTCTAGCTCCTGCTTCTAAATCTTCTTGTTTTTGACCTGAAAACTTTCCATATCCTTCAAACTTATTTGTATCAAAATATACATCACCATTTACTGCATATGCATATCCCTTATCTTCTAATTCTTTTATAAAATCTATAATCTGTTGTATATTATCTGTAACCTGAGGGTGAACAGTAGCTCTTTTAATTCCTAGCCCATCACAATCTACAAAATATTCTTTTATATACTTAGTAGCAACTTCTTCTGGAGATATTCCTTCTTCATGGCTTCTATTTATAATTTTATCATCAACATCGGTAAAGTTTTGTACATAAGTTACATCATATCCTCTATACTCTAAATATCTTCTTAGAGTATCAAATATTATAAATGGTCTTGCATTACCCATGTGTATATAGTTATAAACTGTTGGACCACACACATACATTTTTACCTTTCCTTCTTCTAATGGAACAAATTCTTCTTTTGTTCTAGTCAATGTATTATAAACTTTCACACTCATCACCTCACTATATTTTTATAAATTATTTTCTTAACATTATATATTATAGCTGAAAATTGCAATAAATAATAGTACTACTATCATTTTTCGTACTATCTTTCAAACTACATAATAATACTACTGTTACTATTCTCTATTGTTCTTCTAAAAATATCTTTTTTTGAGAAGAGCATTTTTCAAAAGTTTCTTCTGTAATCATTTTTTCATCTTTTAATTTTTCTAAAATTGTAACATATTCTAAGCATAGCTCCTTTAATTCCTTTTTAACATCATCAATATTACTATACATAGTAATTACCCCCTTAATAATTAAATCAAACTAAAATAATAGATTTCCTTCTTTCTATGCTTAATATTTTATTAGTTTATTATTCATATTTTACTTATATTTTTGCTTTGCTTTTTATATATTAAATTTATTCCCCTAAATACCTTCATTTTCTTAAGCAGATATTTTCACCAAATACTAACACAAAAAAAGTCCGCTTCTAAATTAGCGGACTTTTATGACTATAATATATTATTTTTTACATAAGCTATTCTATTTAAGCAAGTTTCTTTTCCTAAAACTTCCATTACTTTTGGCAAATCTGGACCATGCATTTGCCCTGTCAAAATTATTCTTGAACCCATAAATAAATTTTTTCCTTTTATTTTGTACTCTTTTTGTATTTCTTTAAGCATGGCTTGAACGAACTCAGCATTTAATACCTCTGCTTTTTCTATTTTTTCTCCCAAAGCATCTATTAAAGTAGGTATGTGCTCCAATTTTAAGAATTCACTTCCTTCTTCAGTCTCTACCTCTATTTTATCTCCAAAGAATATACTTGCATGTTCAGTAACTTCTTTTACATATTGTAATTTTTCTTTAAGTACTGATATCATACTTTTTAAGAAATCATACTTGCTAGTAGCTTCTCCTTCTGTTATAAATCCATCTTCTATTAAAAATGGTATTGCTAAATCTGTTAGGTAGGCATCATCACCATCTTTTATATAGTGCTGGTTAACCCAGTTTAACTTTTCAGTATCAAATACTCCACCACTTTTAGACACTCTTTCTACAGAGAAAGCTTTTTCTAATTCTTCCATTGTAAACAATTCTTGATTATCTTCTGGGGACCAACCAACTAATGCTACATAGTTTACTAATCCTTCTGGTAAATATCCTTTTTTCTTAAAGTCTTCAACAGCTACATCACCTTGTCTCTTACTTAATTTTTTCTTTTCTTTATTAAGTATATTTGGTAAATGCACAAATACAGGTGCTTTCCATCCAAAAGCTTCATATAAATAAACATGTTTTGGAGTAGATGATACCCACTCTTCTCCTCTTATAACATGTGTGATTTTCATTAAATAGTCATCCACAACTACTGCAAAATGATAAGTTGGAAATCCATCTGTTTTCATTAAGACTTGATCATCTAAATCATTAGTATTAAATTCCATATCTCCTCTAACTAAGTCTGTAAACTTAATTGTATGATTCTCTGGCAATCTTAATCTTATAACATATGGTATTCCTGCTTTTATATTTGCTTCTACTTCTTCTTTAGAAAGATTCTTGCAATGACCATCATATTTAGCCGTTTCTCCTGCTGCTCTTTGAGCATCTCTTACTTCGTCTAGTCTTTCTTTTGTACAGAAGCAGTAATAAGCCTTTCCACTATCTAAAAGTTGTTTTATATACTCTTGGTATATATCTAATCTTTGAGATTGAATATATGGACCATATTCTCCTTTTTGTACTACTTTCCCACTATCATCTAACATAACACCTTCATTATGATTGACACCAGCCCACTTCATAGCATTAAGCATATTCTCTATAGCACCTTCTACTAATCTACTTTGGTCTGTATCCTCTACTCTTAATATATATTCTCCGCCCATTTTTTTTGCAAATAAATAGTTATATAAAGCAGTTCTTAAACTACCTATATGTACAAATCCCGTTGGACTTGGTGCAAACCTTACTCTTACATTCATTTTTACTTCCTCCTGATATTTTATTCAATATAACTATAATATTAAACTAGTACATTGTTTCGCAAGTTTATTTTTAATCAAAGCTAATAATAATATCCTTTTTATTTAAAAATACACATGTTTATTATATCAGAAAATCCTAGTTTTAATTTCATAAATCTTTCTTTTAAGTCATTTATTTTCTAAAAATTAAAAATACTATTTATTACTATTCATTTATATTTATTATTTGATTTATTGGGAATCTATATAACAAATATGTTTCTCTTTCATTAATATTTAATTATTAAAAATAATTCTCTACTATATTCTTTTTATATAATCATCTACAACTTATTTTATAAGACAGCTACAAATACTATTTTTTTGCTCATAAAAATAAAAAACTGGGATAAAGTATTTAACACTTTATATCCCAGTTTTTATTTTAATCTTCTTATTTTAGTAAGCTTTTGCCATTACTACCATACTATCTGCTTCTTTTCCACAGTAAACACACTTGTGACCTAATTTTTCTTGTTCAAAAGGTAAACATCTTATAGTTGCTCCTGTTTCTTCCTTAATCTTAGCTTCACACTCTGCATCCCCACACCACATAGTCTTTATGAATCCTGGCTTTTCTTCTAAAGCTTTTCTAAACTCATCCATATTTTCAACTACAGATGTATTGTCTTCTCTATGTTTTCTTGCTTTTTCAAACATATCATTGTGTATAACATCAAATAAATCATATACAGCATCAGCTAATCCTTCTAAAGGCATAGAATTCTTTTCTAAAGTATCTCTTCTGAATACCATAGCTTGATTGTTTTCTATATCTTTTGGTCCAATTTCAATTCTTACTGGAACACCTTTCATTTCCCACTCATTAAATTTCCATCCAGTTGTATAGTTATCTCTATCATCAACTTCTACAGTTACGCCTTTAGCTTTTAAATCAGCATGTATTTTATCAACTGTTTCCATTACATTTCCTTTTTTAGCAGCTATAGGAACTATAACAACTTGAATTGGAGCTACTCTTGGTGGTAATACTAAACCTCTATTATCACTATGAGTCATTATAAGTCCACCTATAAGTCTTGTAGATGCTCCCCAAGATGTATGATATGGATTAGCTAAGTTTCCTTCTCTATCTGCAAAAGTAATATCAAAAGCCTTAGTAAAGTGTTGACCTAAGAAGTGACTTGTACCTGATTGTAATGCTTTACCATCATGCATCATAGCTTCTATAGTATATGTTCTTTCACCACCTGCAAATTTCTCACTTTCACTTTTTTGACCAGCTATAACTGGCATTGCAAGTAATTCTTCACATAATGCTTTATATACTTCTAATTGTTGTATTGTTTCTTCTTGTGCTTCTTCTGCTGTTTCATGTAATGTATGACCTTCTTGCCATAAAAACTCAGATGTTCTTAGGAAAGGTCTAGTTGATTTTTCCCATCTAACAACTGAGCACCATTGATTATAAAGATATGGTAATTCTCTATATGATTTCAACCATTTAGCATACATTGTACATATTATAGTCTCTGAAGTAGGTCTTACACATAATCTTTCTTCTAATTTTTTATTTCCTCCATGTGTTACCCATGCAACTTCTGGAGCAAAACCTTCAACGTGCTCAGCTTCTTTGTTTAATAAACTTTCTGGTATTAATAATGGGAAATAACAGTTTTTATGTCCAGTTTCTTTAAATTTTTTATCCATAAATTCTTGCATTTTTTCCCATAAAGCATATCCATATGGCTTTACAACCATAAAACCTTTTACTGGCGCATAATCAACTAAGTCAGTCTTAGTTATTACATCTGTATACCATTGTGGGAAATCATCTTCCATTTTTGTTATTTCTTCAACAAATTGCTTTTCATTTTTTGCCATTTTAATTGCCTCCTCATTTATTATGTTTTTATAAAAAAACACCATTTTATATACTTATATAGATAAAATGGTGTTTATAAAGTACAACTCTATTATCTATATAATAGCCTTCTTTAAGTTATTATCTTAATCTAATATTATTTCTTTTATATCAATTATTTCTTTACCTTCTTTATGTCCAAGTTTAAATTCTACTTTACCTTCATTAACATTTTTGACATTTTCATTAATAGATTCCTCCTGAACACTAACTTCCTGAAAATATAAAAAACCTTTCGTCTCTATACAAGTATAGAGACGAAAGGTTTGATTTCCGCGGTACCACTCTAGTTAGCTATATGAATAGCTCTCTTTTGGGAATATAACGGTTCCTACCGTAAAGATTTTTATACCTTTAAGCTAAAAGACAGGTTCAAAGACTTCATCTTGAAAACTTTCACCACCGTTTTCTCTCTGTGAAGATTTCATCATTTTACTATTTCTTTATCATAGCTAGTTTTATATTTATATTAATTTCACTTAAATTCACATATTATAGATATTCTATATAGGCCTATTATTTGATATCCATTAAACTTATTACTAATAATATATTAATTATTCTGACTTGTCAACAATAATAAACAAATACTTTGTGATGCTATACCTTGTTTTGCTCCTGTAAAACCAAGACCTTCTTCTGTAGTTGCCTTTATGTTTATATTATCAATATCCGTATTTAAAGCTTTTGATATGTTTTTTCTCATGCTTTCAATATATGGAGCCATCTTAGGGCTTTGAGCAATTATAGTACTATCTATGTTTCCGATTTTATATCCTTTGCTTACTGTTAGATTATATACATATTCTAATAACTTCATACTATTTGCTCCCTTATATTCTTCATCTGTATCTGGGAAATGCTTCCCTATATCTCCTAAAGCTAAAGCACCTAAAATAGAATCCATTATTGCATGTATCAATACATCAGCATCAGAATGACCTAATAAACCTTTATCATGTGGTATCTCTACTCCACCAATTATAAGTTTTCTACCCTCTGTTAATTTGTGCACATCATATCCTAACCCTATTCTCATATAATTCTCCTTCTACTGTTAACTTCATCCCTTTTTTCCATATTTAATATTTGTTCTGCTATATTTAAATCTTCTGGACTAGTTATTTTTATGTTTTCATAAGAGCCCATTACCATAGTAACACTTTGCCCTATATTTTCCACCAACATTGAATCATCAGTACCATAATAATTGTTCTTATATGCTTGTTCATAAGCATCTATTATGAGATTATATTCAAAGGTTTGAGGAGTTTGGGCTGCCCACAATAAACTTCTTTCTGGAGTTTCTTGTACTGTCCCATCTGACACTATCTTTATAGTATCACTTACTGGAACGCCTACAACCACAGCCTTTTTTTCTTTAGCCATCTTTATAGATTCATTAATTATTCTATGGTCTACAAATGGTCTTGCTCCATCATGGATAAGTACTATATCACAATTTTTATCTAATTTTTTTAAGCCATTATATATTGAATCCTGCCTTTCTTTTCCACCATATGCTATTTTTATATTTTTAAAGTTATACTTATTTATTATATTTTCCTTAAAAAAATCCTCTTCTTCTTTTTTTATACACACCACTATTTCATCTATATTTATATTTTCATAAAAAACTTGAATTGTATGAGCAATAATTTCTTTTTCTCTTAATTTTATGAACTGTTTGTTTATATCTAAGTTCATTCTCCTTCCACTTCCTGCCGCAACAATTATAACACTATACATGGTATCACCTCGTATTTTATTTTTAACCACCATTTATTAAAGTTTTTAATATTTTTTATTTTAACCATCTGATTAATTATATATTAAATTTTCAGTTGTATAAATAGTTAATGTCTATTTGCTAATGAAAAACATGTATATTTATTACAATATATATTGATTTTCAATAGTTTTGTTTTTAATTTTACAATTTTGTAATGCTTATTAATATACAAAAATATTAAAAACCTCTAGTTTGATATAAGATAATTTTATCAAATTAGAGGTTTTATATTAAAATATTAAATTAATTAAATCTATGTAATGTGGATAATTTTCTAAAATACTATCTCTTATTTCTTCTTTAAAGAAATTCAATTCTAACAACTTGTCCATATTAATTACATTATCATCATAAGAAATAAAAAATTTTGATATTTTCCATCTGTTAACATGTATATTTATTCTACTTTCATTATCAAGTGGTAGCACTATTTGAAATTTAGGTGTTTTACCATATGTCCACTCTATCTTTTTATATTTATCTTCTTCTAGATTGTATATACTTTTAATATCTTCTTCATCTAATTCAAGTTCTCTTATATTTTTCATATTAGATTTTAAATATTCAACACAATAATCTAAAAAGTAATTTATATCTTTTTCAAATAAAAATTTAATATTTGTCACTTTACTTGAAACAGATTTAGTTGCATTTGATTCAGTTGATTTATTTGAATTTAGGTATTTAGTCAATTTATTTAAGTCTGAATCATAAAGAAGAGTTCCATGATAAAGAGAATTTTTTCTTTTTATAGACTGTGCTGAGCCTGAAATTTTTTTACCCTTTAAAAATAAATCTTTTCTTTCGGTTATAGATACATCTAACCCTAAGTTTAAGAGCATATCTTGCATAAACTTAGTATGTTCCAAAAAATCTATTTCATGAAGATGTCTATCTTTTTGTATGAATGAGATATTGATATTTCCTAAATCGTGATAAACAGTACCTCCTCCGGATATTCTTCTTAAAATAGGAATTTCCCTCTTTTCAATAACATCATGATGTATTTCCTGATATGGATTTTGATTTTTGCCAATAAAAATAGATTCCTCATTTCTCCATATGATTATAATATCATCATTATATTTCTCATTTAAAAATAGATATTCTTCTAATGCTAAATTAAAGTAAGGATTTGTGCTTTTGTTTAATAAGTAATACATAGAAATATAGACTCCTTTTTTATTTTATCTTATTGTTTATTTTAGACTTAAATAATTTTATATACTATTAGACTTCCTATTTTTTTTAATTATTAAACTTATTATATCATTATAAAACTCCTTAACATTATTGAATATCTATATTTTTACATTAATTTAAAAGTTTTATCTAGCTTACTTATCTTGACCATATACATTAAAAAATACATCTCTAGCTCTTTGAATTTCTTCGTCTGGCAATAATACTGGTGTGCCAATTGATTTTGCCAAGTAATATACTTTTGCTGAATCTTCCAACATTACAGCTGCTGTAAGGGCATGTCCTACAGATGGGCCAACTGCTATTACACCATGATTTGCTAAAAGACACGCTCTTTTGTTTCCAATTGCTTCAACAACACATTTCCCCATTTTGTTAGATGTTGGTGGTGCAAATTTTGCGACAGGTACCGCGCCCCCTACTTCATTTGCAAGAGTTGTACTTGCACATGCTATAGACTCATTTAAAATAGCAAAACAACTTGAGTATGTAGAGTGTGTATGAATTATACTATTTATATCTTCTCTATGTTTATATATATATAAGTGGTCTGGCAAATCCACTGATGCTTTCCATTTTCCATCTACAGTGTTTCCCTCTATATCCACTATAACAATATCACTTGCTATAAGGTTTCTATAGTCCATTCCACTTGGGGTAATTGCTATATATCCAGTTTCTTCATCTCTTCCACTTACATTTCCGCCTGTTAGTGTCACCAACTTATAATTTAAAAGGTCTAAAGATGCCTGTAATACTTCTTTTCTCAATTTCTCCAACAACATTAGTTAAATCCTCCAATCTATATATAGACACAACTTTTATATCTCTTAGTTGCACCTTATCATTTAGATACTATCTCTAATTTTATTTAAAAATTCCAAAAACTCAACATAAAACGTAAGATTACATTTTATTAATAGAAATCAATCCACTTCCATTTTAAAATTTTTACTTTTATACTCCTTTATTATCTAATCTCTTATTTCTAAATTTTAATGATTCTGGGTATAAACATTCCTCTAATGCAACAAAATAATTGTATAATTCTACATTGTTACTAAACATATTTGTTTTTATCCAATACCTACCTTTAAAAAGGCTTCCATCATTAATTTTTAGATAAAGATTTTTATTATAAAGCTCTCGTATTCTTACTTTTTTGATATCTTTAATTTCATACTTATGTGTAGCAATAAATGAGATAAAATGTATACATTTGTTATCAATAATAATTTCTTTGGGATTACTTGATGATACAAAAGTATTGAGTATCCCATAGGTACAGATAATTATCAATAAACTATATATATTTACACTAAAATTTATATAGTTATTAAACAGTGCATAAATCAATATTAAAATCATAAAAAATCCTGGTACTATCACATTAATTAAGTATCTTATGGAATTATATTTATATTTTTTCATAATCCATACACCCCTAATAAAATTATTTTTATATTTCTTCTTCTAGAGATAGTTTTTTATTTTCACTTATTATCCTATTTCTATTGTAAATAGCCATTCCTAAAGCTATAACTCCAAAAACTACTCCTCCAATAACTTTATAATTCATAATTTTTACAAATATCCAACTTAACGGATTCGCACCATCACAAATACTTGAAATCATAGTTGCTCCTTCAGGCATTTTAAAACTAGCATTTAAAGCCATTTGAGTAAATAATGGAGCTAAATTAGTTGCTATTAATAATCCAGAAGTAATTATAAGTATTCCTATTACTAATGTTCTAAATACATTTCCTTTTGTAATTGGGACAATTAAAACAAGTGCAAACGGAATTACTGCTAAATCTGCAAATGGCAAAACTTTATTTCCTGGTAATATAGCTGCTATGAGTATAGTCAAAGGAACCAATACTAATGCAACTGATAATGTAACAGGATGACCTATCCCTACTGCTGAATCTAAACCTATATAAATCTTACCTCTATTTTTAAATCTCTTCTCAATAAATTCCTGTGCAGCTTCTGATACTGGTAATAATCCTTCCATTAATAGTGCTGCCATCTTTGGAATTAATATTAATACAGCTCCCATAGTTACACCTAATTGTAATATACCTTTTATATCATATTTCGCAGCAATACCAATTATTACACCTATTACAGACCCCATTATTAAAGGTTCTCCAAATAATCCAAACTTTTTCTGCAATGTATCAGCATTTATCTCAATCTTATTTATACCTGGTATTAGGTCTAATAATTTATTTACTACTATAGCAATTGGAACAAATGCCTGCGTAAATCCATGAGGAAGAGATATACCTGGCATCCCTAAATATTCCTCTATACCTGGAGCAGTTAAATCTGCCATTACCAATACAATTACCATATTTGCTACTGCTGCAAATACTCCCCACATTACACTTTGAGTAGCTCCTGCCACCAAAGCTCCTGTAAAAGCAAAATGCCAATAGTCCCATATATCTACATCAACAGTTTGAGTGGTATTAGTAATTAGCATAACTATATTTACCACAAGACCTATTGGAATAATTAAAGCCCCTACTGTTGATGCAAAAGCTATAGCCGATGCTGCTGGCCATCCTACATCTATTATTGATAAACTTAACCCTAAATTCTTAACCATTTGTTGTGTAGCTGGACCTAGGTTATCTGTTAGCAAGGCTATAATAGTATTAAGACCTATAAATCCAACTCCCACGGTTAAACCAGCCCTTAAAGATTTTCCTAGTTTTGTACCTAACATCAAACCAAAAATACATATTATTATCGGCATCATTACTTGCGCGCCTAGACCAACAATGAAATTTAATATCTCCATATAAAGACCCTCCATTATTTAATTTTAAGTCTCTAAAACTTAGAATTTTAGAGACTAAATTCTTTAAAAGTTCTAATTATAATTCTAACTTTTCCAATACATCCTTGATTAATTTATCCATTCCGACACCAGTTAAAAAAGGCAATCCATTTATCACAGGTGTTTTTATACTACTAGATACTTGTGTAGTACAAATTATTAAATCATAGTCAGGTGCTTTTGATGCAACTTCTACTACTTTACATTGTGTAATATTAACCATATCCAATTTACCAATGTCTTGAAGCGCTTTCTTTAATTTGTTTATAGCAATTGTTGAAGTACATACTCCTGTTCCACATGCAACTAATATCTTTTTAGTCACATTACTCACCCCCATTAAAATTATTTTATTTTAAAGACACCTACAGTTGGAAATCTTCAATAACCTCTTCATGTTTTTTAATATACTTTACATTTTTAATTTTTCAGTTTAGAGTTTAATAAATTACTCACACTTTCTTCATTTAAGTCAACAATATTATTTAACATACTCTCATCTTGAAATATAGTCATGAGTTTTTCTAATAATTGCAATTGTTCTTGTGGCTCTTTCACTGCTAACATAAATATAACCTTTACATCAATTTCAGTATCATCTGTACCCATCATTATAAATTTTACAGGTTTATCCAGTATTCCAATTGCTATACCTGGCTCATTTACATGTACTATATCTGTATGTGGTATTGCCACTCCATATATTTCTGTTGGTAACCCTGTAGCATACTTTTTCTCTCTTGATACAACAGCCTGTATGTAGCTTTCTTTTACATACTGTTTATCAAACAAACGTTGTCCCAAAAACTTTAATGCATCTTCATTGTTAGATACTTCTATACCTTTAAAAATTAAATTACTACTAATTATTTGCATTGACTCCATCTAATATCATCTCCCTAATAAAATCTCTATCTTTAATGTTTTTTATCTGCTTAAATTCATCTGTTTCTATAAATGAGAGTAGAGTGTTTAATGGATTAAAACATTTTTGGTCTACAGCTAATAAAAGTATTATTTTTACTTTATTTTTACTCCATATAATAGAATTTTTCAAAATGGCTATACTTATAGCTGGTCTAATTACATCGATTCCATCTGTATGAGGTATTGCTATTCCACCTGATAATTCAGTAGGAAATAGGTTATCTCTTTCCACTACTTTTTTATAGAAATTTTTTGTCACATAACCTTTCTCTCTAAGTCTTTTACTCATATACTTTAGAACTTCTTCTTTTGATTTAACTTGTAAATCTACGAATATATCTTCTTTATGTATTAAATCCGATAATTCATATTTTTTATTTATCTCAAAGATTTGTTTTGTATCAATTAGATTGTTTATTTGATTTAATTTTACTTTATCATTTATATCTACTAGGCTAAAAAAAGGGATGTTTGCTATCTGAGGGTCAATTGTTCCAACTATAGCAATTACATTTTTATCATTACTTATTTGTTTTATCTCTAAATCAAGACTTGGATATTCAATCATACCTATAGGTTCTATATCAACCTTTTCAGTTATACCTCTAATATTTTCCTCTAGGATTTTTTTTATCTTACAAGCTCCTCCTAACCCAGTAATACATAATGTTAAAATTATAGGTTTTCTAGAATCTACTTTTGTATTGTTATATTTGCTAACTTTTTCTTTTACTTGTGGCTCTATACTTTTAACTTCATCAACTATTTCGTCTATTGTTAAATCTGGCAGAACTGCTCTTCGTATAACTTCTATAGAGAGCAATGTGTCAAATCTAGATATTGTCCTTATATTAATCCCAGTCTTTCCAGAGATAATGTCTCCGAAATATGAAAGTGAGCCCATATCTACTAATATAATTACACCTCTACCTTCATCAATATCTTTTATTACTTTAGTAGCTTCTTCAATCATTTCTTCTGGTTTCTTCTCAAATGGCATATCTAAATACCTTGCGTGGTTAATTCCTAATAGTTTATTTGTAACCTCACATACAGAGGATGCCACTCTTCCATGAGCCATAAGAAGTACACCTATCTTTTTTTGTTCAGATATATCTCTTCTACTACTCATTTTAAAATATATTGCTATTATACCTATTTCTTCTTTTGGTAAATTTATATTATACCTTTCCTTTAGATATTGAGCTACCTTTTCTGCTACAGAATATTCTAATGGGTAATTTCCTATTATTTCTTTCAAATGAGCATTTGATATTACTTTCCCCTCTTTTAATCTCTCAAAAGTTGCTTTTAAGTGAACTGCTAAACATAAATGTAAGTTTGGCTCTAATGAACTAAGATATTGTGATGCTATTTTGATTACTTCATAAGTTAGCTCTACTATATATTTTCCAACAATCGGACTTATATCTGGAAGATTATTGCTAATAGAAACTTTTTTAACTTGCTTTATGTATTTTTGAATACAACTTTCTAATTCTCCTCCAACGATTCTATTTATAACATCAAAATCTAAACCTTGTTCTAATAAATCAATATGTCTTCTTTCAGTAAGCTTGTATATTTCATCTGGAAAAGTATATATATCTTCATTTTTCTTTTCTATATCACCTTGAAGATTTGAGTCTATAATTAAGTCTCCATCTACATAATTTTCTATTTTACCTCTACAATTTCTAATTTTCATAAGACCTTGTTTAACATATCCAGGTACATCTGATATGCTTATATTTACTTCTTTCTGTTTGTTTGTAAGTTGGTTTAATAGTCCTCTGGCACAAGCTACTTGAATATCACTTCTAAGTTGACCTACATTACCTATACAATCGTAAAGCATAAGAGCTTTTAATACATCTGATTTTATATGTATGTTTGCTCCCATTCTTTGAGCTTCTATTAAGAAGAAGTTATTTATAATCTCAAATCTTTCATTTAATGGTCTTGCAACTAATTCTGGTATTTCAATTGTCACAGGTATACGTCTTTTAAATGTGTTAAGTAAATGAGAATCTATTGGCTCGGAAGTTGCTGAAATAATCATTACATCTATTTTATTTGTTAGCTTTGTTTCTCCTAACTTTCTGACCATCCCTTTATCAATCAATTGAAATAGTATTTCTTGACCTTCGTGAGGTAATCTATGTATTTCATCTATAAACAATATTCCTCCATCTGCTTTTGATACTAGTCCTTCTTTGGTCTCATCAGCTCCTGTAAAAGCACCTTTAACATGCCCAAATAATTGTGATAACAAAAGCTGTGGATTTTCTGAATAGTCTGCTGCATTAAAAACTATAAATGGTGCATTCTTAGGGAATCTAGATGATTCTACTGCAAATTTATACATACACTCTGCTAACTCACTCTTTCCAACACCAGTTGGTCCCATAATGATAGTATGAAGACCATGAGGTGGATAGAGAATTGCTGCTTTAGCTAGTTTTATAATTGTACTTAAGCTACCAGTACTACCTATCAGCTTATCAAATGCTATATCTGTGTTTTCTCTATTATTGTTTAGTTCTTCTTTTTTATCACCACTTTCTTTATCAAGCTTTAAGTCATCAGAATCTTGAATCTCTTTTAAATACTGTATAACTGTAAATCTTGATACTGTAAACCCAATGCTGTTCAATCTTCTTGTTATATCATTTTTATTTATAGTTTTTTCTTCTTTTAAAATATCTTTTATGGCTTTAATTAAAACAACTTTTCTTCTTTGCCTTGAATCTTCTATTTTTAATTCATTTCTCAAAAAGGTAACATCTTCTCTTCGAATATTTAACATACTTGAAATAGCTTCATCTGTTAAAGGATTTTTTTTATCTTCATTTTCAATTAAGTTTTTTATTCTTTGCCTCATTTATAATTGTTCCCTCCTTAATTATTTATATAGCAACTTATATGCCATATATTGTTTTTTTTGTACCTATTATTGTTGCATAAAGTAATAACATTTAAATCAAGCTATTCTTTTATTGAAATATTAAGAAAATTTTTTTTATATTTTACAAATAATACTTTTTTAAAAACAAAAAAATCTTTTTTTCTAATTACAATTGAAATTATTCTAAAATTAGGCTGTTATTTTATATTACTATCTTTTTTGTATAACAAAAACTACAAAAATTCTATATTCTATATTTTTCCATAAAAAATACCCCTTATTGTGCAAATAAATTATTTGTACAACAAGGGGTATGGCTAAGTAAGTATTTTAAAACTTTATGATATAAGTTCATATTATTAATAATAAACTTACATTAACAATCTATTTTTATATTTATTTTTTAGGTAAATGCAAACATTCTCCATTTACATCTGCCAAAGCTTCCATCAAAGCTTCTGAAGTGCATGGATGACCAAATATCAACTCACTAGCTTCATCAGCAGGTATTTCTAATGCTTTAAATGACGCAGCATGATTTACAAGTTCTGCTACACCACATCCAAACATATGTACACCTAAAATTTCTCCATATTTAGCATCTGCTACTACTTTTACATATCCTTGCTCTTGACCAGAAGCTAAAGCTCTTCCATTTCCAGCAAAGTTAAACTTACCAACTTTTACATTACATTTTTTTCTAGCATCCTCTTCTGTAAGCCCAACTGATGCTACTTCTGGAATTGTATAAATACAACTAGGTAATGCACTTAAATCAACTTCTTCATTCATACCTAAGGCATTTGAAGCTGCTATCTCTCCCATTTTAAAAGCTGCATGAGCTAACATTACACCTCCAGTAACATCACCTACTGCATATATGCTTGGTATACTTGTTTCCATTTTGCTGTTTACAACTATTGAACCTTTATCTATTTTAATATCTAAGTCTTCTATACCAGAAAGATTAGCTTCTCTTCCTATAGCATATAGACATAAATCTGCTTTTATTGACTCTTCATCTTCAATGCACACTAATATTTTATTTCCTTCTTCTTTAAATTCAGAAACTTTCTTTTTAGTTAGTACATTTATACCTTTTTTGCTAAGAGAATATTTTAAAGATTCACTTAATTCTTTATCCATTCTTGGGATTATTCTATCTTCCATTTCTACTATAGTTACTTTAGAGCCTCTTGAATTGAATATCTCTGCAAATTCACAACCAATCACTCCACCACCAATTATCACTAATTCTTCTGGTACTGTTTCTAAGTCTAAAGCTTCTGTACTAGTTATTATTAAATTTGATTCTATTCCTTTTATAGGTAATACCCTTACCTTAGAGCCTGTGGCAATTATTATATTTTCTGTATCTAAAACTTTTCCATCTGATAAGATTACTTTATGCTCTTCTTTAACACTGGCTTTAAGATTAAATACTTCTACATCTCTACTTTTTAATAGTCCACCAACACCAGCTGTAAGTTTTTTAACTACTCTATTTTTATATTTTATAGCCTTCTTGATGTCCTGTTCTTTATCTACAGTTACTTTTACGCCCCTCTTTGATAACTGGTCAATTTCTTCTAATATTTCTGCTGTTTTTATATAAGTCTTTGTAGGAATACAACCTCTATTTAAGCAGGTACCTCCTAATATATTTTCTTCGACTAATGCAACTTTTCCACCTAAAAGAGCTGCTTTTAACGCTGACAAATAGCCTCCAGGTCCTCCGCCTATTACAACTACATCATAATCATGATTACACTCTTTTTTGTTTATTTTTTCTTCTTTAGCTTCTATGTTTTGATTCTCTTCAACTATATCTTCTTTTGACACATTTCCAGATAAATATTTAGCTTTTACTTCCTCTTGATTTTCCCCTTTTTCTGCTATTACACCTATTACTGTAAATACTGGTAATACTTCACCTTCTTCTTTATGTATGATTACAGCAAGTGTACCTTCTCCTTCTGACTCTATCTCCATATTGACTTTATCCGTTGTTATTTCTAATATAGGTTCTCCAACCTTTACTTCTTCGCCTTCTTGTTTTAGCCAAGATACTATAGTACCTTCTTCCATGGCTACTCCTGCTTTTGGCATTATGACTTCTACTGACATAGGCTCTCCTCCTATTTATTTTTCATATATTTTAATTAATCAAATTATATTCACATATAGTTACCTTTAAAAGTAATTCTTAATATATAAAAGCTTTAAATTTACTTAGATAATTATAACTATGTAATCTATTCAAACTATTATATCAGTAACGAAATATCAAAACCTATACAAGCATTGATAAAGGATTTTCTAACAATTCTTTTAAATCTTTTAAGAATTTTGCAGCTACTGTTCCATCTATTACTCTGTGGTCTGATGTCAATGATAAGTTCATTATAGGTTTTATTTTAGGCTCTCCATTTACTGGAACAAACTTATCTTGTGTAGCACCTACCCCTAGGATTGCACTTGAAGGCATATTTATTATAGGTGTAAATGTAGTTATACCATACATTCCGACATTACTTATCGTAAATGTATTACCTTCTTGGTCTGCTGGCATAAGTTTTCCTGTCTTTACTTTTTCGGCAAGTTCTTTGCTTTCTTTAGCGATTTCTTTTAAAGATTTTTTATTTACACTTTTTACTACTGGGACATATAAACCTTCATCTAAACCAACTGCAATAGCTATATTTATATCTTTATACCTAAATATACCCTCATCTGTCCATGCTGAGTTTAAGGCTTGATGATTTGGAAGTATTCTAGACACTGCCATTACTATTAAATCTGTCATAGTTAATTTCACTCCAACTGATTCTTTGACTGTATCTATTAACTTTGCTCTAAGTGACTTCAATTCTGTAGCATCTACCTCTATATTGAATGTAAATACAGGAGCACTGAAGTAACTTTCTGACATTCGCTTTGCTACAGTAGCTCTCATTGGATTTGGTTTTTCAAACTCTCCTTCTACTGTATTAAATACACTTGAATTTTCATTTTTAGACTTTGTCTCTTTGATGTCACTCACTTTAGATGTATTAGTTGATATAATAGTTTCTGGTGCCTTTACTTTTTCTAAATCACATTTTCTTATCTTTCCATTATATCCGGTACCTACAATAGTTTCTAAATCTATGTTTAAATCTTCTGCTATTCTTCTAGCTAAAGGAGTAGTATTTGTTTTGTTGTCTTTTAAATAATTTAACACATCAACTAAATGAATTCTTCCATTTTCTCCACTTCCAATCAGCTTATCTAATTTTATATTGTCTTTTCTCGCTTGATTTCTAGCTGCTGGTGTGGCTTTTACTTTATTTGCCACCATATCTATCCCTCCTTATCTAACAATTAAAGATTTTATTGCTTCTTCTATTTCATCAACTCTTGGGACAACTGCTTTTTCTAACTCTGGATTATATGGTATTGGCACATCTTTTCCACAAATTCTCTTTACTGGAGCATCTAAATAATCAAATGATTCACTTTCTGTTATTAGGGCTGATATTTCTCCACCTAGCCCACCAGTCTTAGCTGCTTCATGGCAAATTAAAACTCTTCCAGTTTTGCATACACTTTTTACTATAGTCTCTTTATCCAATGGATATAAAGTTCTTAAATCTATAATTTCAACATTTATATTTTCTTTTGATAGAGTCTCTGATGCTTCTTCAACACTTTGTAACATCCTTCCATAAGTGATTACTGTAACATCAGTACCCTCTCTTTTAATATCTGCCTTTCCAATTTCAATTACATAATCATCTTCTGGCACAATACCTTTTTTTCTGTATAACAATTTATTCTCAACAAATATGACTGGATTATTGTCTCTTATAGCTGCTTTTAATAACCCTTTAGCATCTGCTGGCGTAGAAGGTGCAACTACTTTTACTCCTGGAACATGACAGAACCAAGCTTCTAAACTTTGTGAATGTTGTTCTGCTGAACCAGTTCCAGAACCACCTGGACATCTAACAACCATTGGAACTTGAGCTTTTCCACCAAACATATATCTCATTTTTGCTGCTTGATTTACAATTGCGTCCATAGAAATTGTTACAAAGTCCATAAACATGACTTCCATAATAGGTCTTAAACCAGTTGCTGCTGCTCCTGCTGCTGCTCCTGCTATAGCTGCTTCTGATATAGGAGTATCCCTTACTCTTTCTGGTCCAAATTCATCTATCATACCAACTGATACACCAAATGCTCCTCCATATATTCCTATATCTTCTCCCATAAATATTACATTTTCATCTCTTCTCATTTCTTCTGACATTGCTTCTTTTATTGCTTGTGCATATGTTAATTCTCTTGTACTCATTTTTATTTTCCTCCTTTACTATTCTTAGTCTGCATATACATCCTCTAATAAAGACTCTATTTTGGGATTTGGACTATTTTGAGCAAACTCTACTGCATCTTCTATTGATTGTTTTGCAAATTCTTGAATTTTATCTAATTCATTTTCGTTAGAGATACTATTTTCAATAAGATAATTTCTTAAAAATTCAATAGGGTCCTTTGCTTTCCATGATTCTATTTCTTCTTTTGTTCTGTACACATTTGCATCTGATTTTGAGTGACCTAACCATCTATAAGTTCTACTCTCAATCAATACAGGTCCTTCTCCTCTTCTGCATTTCTCAGCAGCTTTTTGTACTGTTTCGTATACTTCTATTGGATTGTATCCATCTATTGATATTCCCTCTATTCCATAAGAAACTGCTCTAGTGGCAATACTTTCTATATTCATATGACGTTTTATACTTGTTGACATACCATATAAATTATTCTCACAGTAAAATATTATTGGTAACCTCCATATTGAGGATAAGTTTATTCCTTCATGAAAAGTACCTTCATTTGATGCTCCATCACCAAAACTACATAAAACTATTTTACCTGTTTTTTTATATTGCTGTGTAAGTGCAGCTCCTGGAGCTATTGTAAGACCTCCACCTACAACTCCATTTGCCCCTAAGTTACCTGACTCAATATCTGCTATATGCATTGAGCCTCCTTTTCCCTTGCAAAATCCAGTTTCTTTACCCATAAGTTCAGCCATCATTTTATTTAGGTCTATTCCCATTCCTATAAATTGACTATGTCCTCTATGAGTTAATGATACTAAATCTCCTTTTTCTAAAGCCATTACAGCTGCCACACTTGATGCTTCTTGACCTACAGATAAGTGAGTTGTTCCATGTACCATACCTCTTGCAAAAAACCAACTAACCTTCTCTTCAAATTTTCTAGCCTGATTCATTCTCTTATACATTTCAAGCAATGTTTCTTTTGATATTGACATATACATTCCCTCCTGTTAACTTTTATCTATCTTTCTATTAGTCACAATCTTCTAATAATTTAAGTGCTAAACTGTGATTAATTGCCAAACTATTTATAAACTTTGCTTTTAATGATGCCTTTATTGCTTCTATTTTTTCATCCCCTGAAGCTACACCTATAGTTCTTTTTATCTTTTTTAAATTTTCTAGCTTTACTCCTAATACTCTTTGATTAAATTCAAGTATTGAAGTTTTCCCCTCTTTATCAAAAGCATGCAAACAAATTGCACCTATTGAGTTGTATTTTTTTAAGTCTTCTATATCTTCTTCATTCATATATCCAGAAGCCATTATGGTTGAGTTTAAACTCATAGGATTTCCTATCCCTACGATTGCTATAGTTGTTTTATCTATTAAGTCTAGTACTTCTTTAATTTTTTCATCTTTACAAAGCTTCTCTTTTGTAGACAAGTCAGACATAACAGCTGGAGCATGTAATAGTTTAAAATCACCTCCAAAAGCCCTTGCTAAACTCACTGCTATTTGATTTGCATGAATATCTATTTCATTATCTCCAATCCCACCTAATAGGGGTATGAATGTAACATTTTTACAGTTATTTTTTTCTACATATCTAGGTATTTCTTTTAGTGTCGTTCCTATTGAAACACCTATTATATCATTTTCCTTTACTACTCTAGTTAAATATTCAGATACAGCTCTTGCTAGTTCTTGTTTTTGTGTTAGTGAATCCTGTTTATCATCTACTACTATTACTTCTTTTAATTTATATTTTCTTTCTAGACTTCTCTCTATTTTTTGATAGTCATTTTTCAAAACATCAACTATCTGTATTTTTACTATTCCTTGCTCAAAAGCTTCTTTTAATATTCTTGATATTGTTGGTCTTGATATTCCCAATTGATTTGCTATTTCCTGTTGATTCAAATTATCTTCATAATAAAGTGAACAACACTTCATCATTAATCTTAAGTCTCCAATTTTTTTCATTTTCTTTCCTCCAAAATCAAGCTTTTTTAATTATCTTTACATTTGTTCAATCATTTTACTTAATTTCAGTAACATTATAGAAGGGGTTAATATAAAAAGTCAACTGTTTTTTTGTATAATAAAAAAACGGTGATACTTTTCTTGTACCACCGTGTCCTTAAACAGTTGAAACATTACCACTTAATTCGTATTATATATTATTTCTAATTGCTAAATGTCATCTTCATAAAATCGAAATCAGTGGTCTACTTATAGTTCTTCAAATAATAATAACTTATTAAACCATCTCTAAAAAAACAACAACTTAATCATTTAGAGTTTTCTTATATTTTTATTATTCGTTTTTCTAAAAACTCTTCAATATATAATGAATATATAATAGTTTTTTATAAATAATAATTTACAACAATTCTTGATTAAACTTAAGACTTAATGAAAAATATCTTTACTATTTAGTATTTAATTCATTAAGTATGGTATTATACTCTTTGTCAAGCTTATAAAAAGACATTATTATAGTTTGTAATATTGTTATAAATATAGGTAGGTATATAAAACATACTTTTATTGATAATATAGCTAAATCACTTTGAGTAGCTGATGTACCTACATAACCACCAATTGATAGTACTGCACCTAATATTGCTGAACCTAACCCATTTCCTACTTTAAACCCAAAACTAGATGCACTATTTATAAGTCCCTCTGTTCTATATCCAGTCTTCCATTCTCCATATTCAATAGTATCTGAAACAATAGCAAACATCGTCGCTGCTATTCCAGCACTCCCTATTCCCTTTATAACACTTGCAGATATTATTCCAATATAGTTTTGTCCAGCTATTATAAACATAATATTTGACGATATTAATATTATTGAACCTACTATTAATACATTTCTTTTTCCAAATTTTTTTATAAAAGGAGCAACCATAAACATAGCTATAATTTGAGATATATTTGAGACCATGTTTATAGGACCAAATAATTTTTCATCTCCTAAAATAAACTTTGCATAATATACAGATGAACCACCATTTAGTGCAAATACAATAAATATGCAAACTAAGCATAATGTTATTTGTATCCAGTACTTATTTCTAAATAAAGATTTAATGCCTATTTTAAATGGTATTACTTCATTCTTATCTTGCTTAACTGCTTTTACTCTTTCCTTGGTTCCAGCAAATGTTATAAAAAATACCATTATAGATGCTACTCCAAATACAAAAAAGGTTTTAGTCCATGCTGATAAATTATTTCCAAAGTATTCAACTAAAGGTAATGTAAGCCCATTTATTATTAAAGTACCACAAGTGGCTAATATCATTCTAAATATACTTAATACTCCTCTTTCATACTGGTCTTGAGTTATAAGTGAATTTAGTGTTGCATAAGGTACATTGATTGCTGTATAAATAACAGTAGAAACTAAGTTATATGTAATAAAAATATAAATCAATTTAGAAGTGACACCAAGACTTGATGGAACAGAAAATAATAAGACTGCTGCTAAAGCAAAAGGAATCGACATTCGTAAAATCCATGGTCTAGCCTTACCGTGTTTAGATTTAGTCCTATCTACTATAACTCCCATCGTTAAGTCACTAAATCCATCCAATATTCTAGACACAAGCATAATACTACCTACAGCAGCTGCACTAACATCTGCGTAATTAGTATAATAAAATAATAAAAATGCTGACATTGCTGAGTATATGATGTTACACCCTAAATCTCCACATCCATAAGAAAATCTTTCAAAAAATGAAGTTTTTCCATATTTAACTGTGGTTGTTTTAATATTGATTTCTGTATTCATAATATTATCCTCCTTATCGCAAAGTATTTCTATCAATGCTTATATTTCAGAGCATAAGTTTTACCTTTGCTCTGAAACGTTTAGGGTTATTTTTTATTAATCTACATCCTTTGATTCATCTGCTATATATTCAAAGAAGTCAAAATCAGCATAGTGTTTATGCTTTACACGGTCTGCACAAGTTAATCCTACAAATGTGCCTGTAAATTCTCCATATTTACAGTACTCATCTGAAAACTTAGTTGTGTCAAATATCTTTCCTATTCTTTGATAGTTTTTTTCATCATAACTCCATTCGAAATATAACTTACGACCTTGTATATGCAAACGAAGATATATTGGTATATCTTCTATTGGTGTCCTAGTATTTAAAAACTCCGTTTTCTCCCCATTTTCAAGATGTATTATTGATAGTGCGCTTTGACCCAATGTTTCACTATAGTACTTTCTTAGATTGATATAATTCATATTATCGTAATACATTATCAAACCTGCACTATGCTGATGTACCTCTGGATAAAACTCCATTTTAGTAGTTATTCTTGCATATACTGAAGTTAACTTTCTTGCCAATATGCTCACTCTATTTAATGATGTTCTTGATTCTTGTCCTCTAATCCTTACATATCCTGGTCTAGACTTAACATCTGCAAATGATAATGGTGAAATCCTAGGGGCATAGTATTGTAAACCTAATTCATCTGAATCAAAGTCATCAAAACTTGGTATAGATGAAACTAAATGTTCTTCTAGTTTACTTTCGGATACATATTCTTTTGCCAAATTACTTTCATCTTCCATTCGAAGCCAGTTATCCTCTGTCCATTTCATTTTTTGAATAGCTGTTTCTCTACCTAAAGTACACCTTAACTCTGGTACAAATGGTCTAGATGTTAGATGAACTAAATATACTTCACCTGATTGTGTTTCTATATAGCTTCCATGACCAGATTTTTGAAGTTTTGATTCTGGATTATAGTATTTAGGCTTTAGATGATCAGGGTCATGTCTTTCATAAAAATCGCCTGGAATTGAGGTTACAATTGGATTCATTGAATCTTTTTCATAAGGCCCCCATATATTTTTAGCTCTTCCCATAGTTACCCCATGACCATATCCAGTTCCACCTTCTGCACACATTATATAATAATAATCTCCACGCTTAGTTATATGTGGTGCCTCAATACAGCCTCTATCAGTTCCTCCTGACCATATTCTCTTTGGATATCCTACTATTTCTTTTTTTTCTGTACAGTATTCCACTAAACATATAACACCAGGTTTTTCATATCCTTCTCTAGTCTCCCAGTCTAATGATGAAATCCATTTTTTACCATTATCATCATGAAAAATAGATGCATCAAATCCTGATGAGTGTAAATACACTGGTTCACTCCACTCTCCCTTTATATCTTTTGATGTAATTAAATAGTTATCAACATCAAAATATCTTGCGTTCATAGAGTTCATAATTCCATAAACTATGTAAAATAAATCTTCTTCTTCACAATAAGTCAAACAAGGTGCCCAAATTCCTTTAGACGAGGGAAGCTTCCTTAAATCTATTTTTGTTTCATCTGTTAAAATATGAGTATATAGCTCCCAATTTTTCAAATCTTTAGAATGATAAACAGGTATCCCCGGAAACCATTCAAAAGATGAAACTACAAGATAATAGTCGTCTCCCTTCCTACAAATACAAGGGTCTGGATTAAAGCCTGGAAGTATAGGGTTTTTAATCATATTTTTTCCTCCAATTTTAGTTTAATATTCTATAGGATACCATTCTTGAGCTACACATTTGCCTAGGTCCCAACTATCCCAACCTATCCAGCCTTCTTCATTAACTGTATCTAGTAATAACTTGTAATTCCAATAGTAGTGACCACTTCCATTTCTCCATGCATCAAGCTGTGCTTTTGCTATTTTCCTATATAATTCTCTTTTTTCATCTTTTGATAACTTATCTATGTTTGATTTAATCCCATTTAAAGGCGATTGACCTCCAGCTGTATCTGTACCACAACCATATGAATTAAATAAGCTCCACTCTCCACATATAATAGGAAAATATTTTTGCATTTGTAAAATATCCTTAGCATAATTTTCTTTAATATATTTGACATAACTATCAATATTTTGCTCACATCCATCTGCTTCAGCTAACATCAAATACTGGTGTGTATCTAGAACAACATTTTTAAACTCTTCCTCTCTCATAAAGTCTGCCCATGCTTTTAATTCAAATGCATCATGGAATACTATAACGTTTTCCTCGCTCATATAAGGACGCATTACTTTATATGCTTTTATATAAAAATCACGTAAAAATTCTAATGAATTAGGTTTACTTCTTCTTGCCATCTCTTTATCTACAGCCTTAAATCGTTTCGGAACATTCATTAGGTTCCACATTCTTTCTGTTATGGGTTCATTTAAAATTTGAATTCCATACAATTCACTTCTCATCCCATAACGTTTTGCAAGCCTTTCTAATACATTTAACGTAAATTCTACATATTCTGGATTTTGTGACCAGTTACATACCCCTGATATTCCTCCATTATCAAATCCATTTTGACTTCCTGGAACCGTATGTAAATCTATCAATATACTAAGTCCATACTTATCTGCCCAAACAAATGCTTTATCAAGTTCTTTAACACATCCTATAAATGGTTCGCAATCTCCAAAAATAAAATATGGTACTGGTATACGAACTGAATTAAATCCCATAGATTTAATCGTTGCAAAATCTCTCTCTGTTATATATTCACTACGATGAAGCTTAATTCTAGATTCATATACCTCCCTTGAAAGTTGTCTTGGTAAATAGTATTCATCTTCTGCTTCTGTACCTTCAAATAACCTTGGGGTCATCCATTTTTCTAGAACTAACCAACCTCCTAAGTTTACACCTTTTATATACACATAAAATCCTCCAATCGTATCTTATTTAAATAGGTATATTTTGCACTTATATTAAAATATTTTTTTAGATTATTTTAATATACAGTTATTATATTTGATTTTATTTGTTTTCTTAAGTATGTTTATTGTCTAATTTATTAGTTGATATTATCTTTTTATTATTGAATATTATAAATTTACTAATTATAATATAAAATTATAGGGAGGAGATTATTATGAACAGAAATAATTTTTCACATGAAATAGTTGAACCTATTGATAATTTAGATGTTAATTTTAAACTATTTGATGATAGTGGTAGTTATGTAGCAAATCATTGGCATAATTCATTAGAAATAATTTATATAACTTCTGGTGATTTACAAATTAACATGGAAGGCTACACTTATAATTTAAAAGCTAATGAGTGTATGTTCATTAATTCTGGAGTTATTCATTCAACTAGATGTATTTATGAAAATACCTCTATATTATTGCAAGTACCATTATCTTTTCTAAGTAAATACATTCCTGATTTTAAAAATTGCTATTTTGACTTTAAGGTCAATGTTAATGACAATAACTATAAAAAAAATTCAAATAAAGTTAAACATATATTAGAAAACATGAGAGAAATCAAACTTAGTTCTCCTCCAGCAGCTAATCTACGCTTTACGAGCTTATTATTTGAACTTTTATTTGAATTATATACAAACTTCAAAATAGATATAGGAAATAAAAATATGAGAAATACAGCACTTGACTTATCAAAATTTGAGCCAGTTTTGGAATACACAAAGATTAATTACAAGACTCCTATTTCTATTAACAAAATCGCTAAGGTAGCACACTTACAACCAGAATATTTTTGTAGAAAATTTAAACAGTATATGGGACAGACTTACTTAGAATATTTAAATGATGTACGTATTTCTCATATCTATAAAGACTTAATTAACACAAATGATACCTTGTGTAGTATATTAGAAGCTCATGGATTTACTAATACAAAATTATTTTACAGAATTTTTAAGGAAAAATTTAAGTGTACCCCTAAACATATAAGAAAAAAATCTATCTAAAATATAATATTCTATATTACCTATCTTTGTAATTAAAAAAAGGAGTTGTTCTTAAAATTTGATTAGAAAAAATCAATTTTAAGACAACCCCTTTTTGTATAATAATTTATTTTTATAAACTTTCTTCTTAACTTTATTTTATAAAAATGAAGTTAAATTAATGTGTTCTTTACATAGTATCCATACATGGCTTATTCTTTTAATGCTATCAGATTTATACTTAATATTATCATAGGTACAATTACATAAATAAAGGCTGTAGCTGATGACACAATCCCAGAATCGTTCACTAAAAGAGTTACTAAACATCCTGCTATTGATGCTATAAATCCTTTAAATACAATTGGATATTCATCAAGCAATTGCTTAAAGTATCTAATCTGATTAATCATAAGAACTAAGATTACCCCTATTCCAGTTAGTAGTATATTAACCCATGTACTGGTTTGAGCTAGTTTTAAATTCATTTCTATCTTTCTACTAAATGTTTGTATTATTTCTCCTGGTCCATTAAAGTAAATTTCTTTTACAAACATACCTAAATGTGAATTACTTCCTGAAATCATATCTATTGCTACAAAGACCCCTAATACAAATAATACTGCTATACCTAATAATACAATTTTTTTGAAATCTATCTTTACATTATATATCAATAATATAAATAGTAAAAATGCAACACATTCAGAAATAGCGCTTCCAACATTTGCCCCCATAATTGGAGATGCACTTGTAATTAAGATAGCCAAAGAAAAAACTATTACAGACCATTTTGGTATATTTTTATATGTAAGTAAAATTACAAATGTAAATATTGAACTACCTATTGCCACACCCTGATATTCATTTCCTACTCCATAATATCTAGCTCCAATTATGCAGTCATAACTCATGACATTACTTTTCATTAAATACGAACCAAGTGCAGAATCAATAACCACAATCAATATAGTTAATCCAGTAAAGAACAGCATATTTTTTAAATCATTCTTTATTAAAACTTTACTTATAAGATATATCGTAAGTGTTATTATAATTATTCCTAAAGATATTGCTAATGGTGTTTTGAAATTCATTATTGGGGTTATCATAAATGATAGTGGCATTACTATTCCTATTTTTAAAAGTTCCTTTAATATAAAAAATGTTGTTTCTTTATAATTTTTTGATATATGCTTTCTAAATAAAATTGCAATCATAGCAACTATCCATGACAAAAAAACTATACTTACAAAACCATTAAGTATTGTAGACCTTATGCTTGAAATAGATACTATCTTTTGATATTCATCCATCAAATATTCTTTATTATCATCTCTGCTAATAAGTTCATATTTTCTTCCAACCATATTTTGATTTTTTATATTAAAATTATCTAATATTTCAACTCCCACATCTAGATTTGTTACAATACCCTCTCTTCTGGTAGTTGAAGATGATAATAGACCTTTTCCATCACCATTTAATTTTATTATTGGAGAAAGTCTTCTTTTGTTTTTATAATCTAAGTCACTTGGAAATGCACTTGATATATAAACAGTGTCATTTTCTTCAACCATAGAAAATACATTTTTTAAGTATACATCTATATTTTTTTCTATGCTATTTTTCATGTTAACATATGTTTTTTCGGTTAAATTTGGTTTATATAAATCTAATCTATATGTATCTCCAAGCTCCACAAAAACTACATCATTATTTTTGTAAGCTTCTTTAGTCTCTGTAATCAATTTATTATAATCAGTTGATATTCCATAAGGCATAGATAAATCTTTCTTATTTATATTATCTACGTTTCCATTAGGAATTCTCCCATACTCATCCATTGCAACTAGGCATAAGTTTCTATTTTTTATAAGCTGACCATTTTCAATTATATCTGCATTTCCCAACACAGATACTTTTAACCCATTGTCAGATAAACTTTGACCTAATGACCCTAATACAGAACCGTACTCCCCAAAGTTTAAATTTTCATTTATAGACTTATTTATAGTTAAATTATTTATACCTTTTGCGCTTTTTCCTGTAGCCGATTTAAAAGCTATGTCTCTATCTTTACTTGAACTCTCAAAATTAATATCTTCTTCATTAGCTACATTAGCTCTTCCACCAGCACCCATACTAGCATATGATCGTCTGTCATCATTACCTTTATCACCTCTTATGTTCATTAGACCTATATATCCCCTACCATCTAGTTCTTCTCTCAATGATTTTATTTTTAACATATTGCTCATACTAGTTCTATTCATATCTATAAATATCACTTTTCCATATGTCGGTATATCATCCGCAAAATTATATTGACTCATCGATATTAATATTATGATAAATGTTGCTAAGAAAGATATAATCTTTTTTCTCATAAATTCTCCCTGCTTTCTGATTTAAATCCTCACCTTTAAGAATACATTAAACATTGTCGTTATAAATAAATAAATTTGGACCATCTATTTAAAATAAACAGCCCAAACTATTGGTTTATTTGAATATATTAATTTTTAGGTTTTGCAAATATCATTCTACCTGCAGGAGTTTGAAGAACAGAAGTAACGAGTACTTTTATAGTCTCATTCATATGTTTTCTTCCTCCATCAACAACTATCATAGTTCCATCATCTAGATATGCAACACCCTGTTGAGCCTCTTTTCCTTCTTTAACCACTTGAACAACCATATCTTCACCTGGTATAGCAACTGGTTTTATAGCATTAGCTAACTCATTTATATTTAATACTTCAACACCTTGGAATTGAGCAACTTTATTTAAGTTATAATCATTTGTAACAACTTTTCCATTTAAAACCTGAGCAAGCTTTAACAATTTACTATCAACTTCTGCTATATCATCAAAGTCTCTCTCACTTATTTCAACTTCTATATTTAATTCTTTCTGAATTATATTTAATATATCCAGACCTCTTCTACCTCTTACTCTTTTTAAATCATCTGAAGAATCTGCAATATGTCTTAGTTCCTCCAAAACAAAAGCAGGAATAATAAGTTTTCCTTCTATAAATCCGGTCTTACAAATATCAGCTATCCTTCCATCAATTATTACACTTGTATCTAATACTTTTGGAGGAATGGCTTTTATGTCTTTTTTATTCTCTTTATCTTTATCTTTAATAGGATTTGCTAATCTTCCTAATTTTCCAATATTAAATAAATCATTTTTACTTTTAAGCGCAACTTTCATTCCAAGATATCCTAGGAATAAATATAATAGTAAGGATAATATTCCACCTACTATTGGTATTCTATTTACTAATCCACTTAATAAATATGCAATAACAAATCCTACTATAAGACCCATAGACCCTAACAATATATCAGTCTGAGGATATTTTGACAATTCTTTATCCACTATTTTAGCAATTTCTTTTACTTTATTTACAACCCATGGTTCTATAAGATATCCTAAAATGGCTATTATTATACCTGCTACTACAGCTGCGATATAACCATATGTTTCTTTTCCAAATGTTAATATTTCAAAATCTTTCATTAATGTTAAATAGGTCGTTATACCTATTGTAAATCCAAGTAAAATAAACAATATTCTTGTTACTTTCCTTATCAATGCTTCACCCCCTAGTTATACTTATCTATTATAGACCAAAGTGTATATTATATTCAAGAAAAAAGTAGTAAAATTCATTTAAAATTCATCATATATGTCTATCTAATAATACTAATTGTTTCATTTTTATGAGTCCATTTTTTATATATGTTGCTCTTATTTCACCTATTCCTTCAACTTCATCTAGTTCTTCAATAGATGCATCTAGAATTTGTTGAAAGTTTTCAAAATAATTTACTAAGTTTTCTATTATTGCTGTTGGTAGTCTATGTATTTTACTAAGAATTCTATACCCTCTTGTTTTTATAGGCATATCCATGCTTTCTGAAAAACCACTATACCCTAATAGTTTTGCCATATTAACTAATTCTATTAATTCTTCTGAGTTTAAGTTTTTGACCTTTTTCATAAGTTCTTTTATCTCTGTATTTTCTTTATTATAATCTTTGAATATTAATTTCTGGTCTATTCTAGTTGTACCCATTAATTCTTCTAACTGCATGCTTACTAAAGTTCCTTCATCACCCAATTCTATCATATATTTTTCAATTATACTTGTAACCCTCATTACCATTTCCATTTTTTGCATAACTAGGGCAACATCATAAATAGTTACCAAATCATTAAATTCTAAAGCATTTAAATTTGTTATAGCTTGGTCTAATACTGTCTTATATTTTTCTAAAGTTTGTATAGCCTGATTTGCCTTAGTAAATATCTTAGATATATCTTCGACTACATACTTCTCATTTCCTCTATAAACTGTTATAACATTTCTTCTTTGTGAAATTCCTATGACTATAGCACCAGTTTGCTTTGCTACTCTTTCCGCTGTTCTATGTCTTGTTCCTGTTTCTGATGTTTCTATAAAATAATCCGGTATAAGTTGTGCATTAGCAAATAGTATTTTCTTTACATCACCACTTAAAACTATAGCTCCATCCATTTTAGCTAACTCATATAGATATGCAGGTGAATACTCTGCATTTATAGCAAATCCACCATCTACTATTTTCATTACATCTTCATTGGTTGCAATTACAATCAATCCACCTGTTTTAGCTCTTAGTACGTTGTTTAGACCTAATCTAAGTGGAGTTCCAGGAGATATCATTTTTAATGCATATAACATATTTTTATTATCTAAAAAATTCTCCATATTTATTGATTCCTCCCAAGTACTATATTTATAGCTTGTCTTAAGTTATCTGCCGGCCATATTTCTATGCCTTTAGTATCTTTTACAACTTCATAATTACTTCTAGGAATTACTATTTTTTTAAATCCAAGCTTCTTACACTCAGCAATTCTCTTTTCTATAAAGCTTACTGCTCTAACTTCTCCTGTAAGCCCCACTTCTCCTGTAACAGCTATATCTTCATCTATTGGTATATTTCTAAAACTAGATGCTACAGAAATAGCTATCCCCAAGTCAATTGAAGGTTCATTTATCTTTATTCCTCCAACTATGTTTATATAGACATCTTGATTTTGTATTTGCAAACCAACACGTTTTTCTAATACTGCTAGCAACATACCTACTCTATTGTAATCTACACCTGTAGATGTTCTTTTTGGTATACCAAAACTTGTAGGTGAAACTAATGCTTGTAATTCAAGTAACATCGGTCTCGTACCTTCTACCGTAGATATTATTACTGAACCTGCTACATCTTTTGGTTTTTCAGATATTAAAATTTTAGATGGATTATCAAGTTCTACTAATCCCAAATCTCTCATTTCAAATACTCCAAGTTCATTAGTTGAGCCAAATCTATTTTTAACAGCCCTTACTAATCTATAAGTATTATATCTTTCTCCTTCAAAATATAGAACAGTATCAACCATATGCTCTAATAATTTTGGTCCTGCTAGTGAACCTTCTTTTGTAACATGCCCAACTATAAATGTTGAAATTCCCATTTTTTTAGAAATTTTCATGAATTTTGAAGTACCTTCTTTAATTTGGCTGACAGTTCCTGGTGCCGAGGATATTTCTGGACTAAAGACAGTTTGAATTGAGTCTAGAATTATTAATTCTGGATTTACGCTTTCTAAATAAGATTCAATTATACTTAAATTATTTTCAGCAAATATATATAAATTTTCTGAGTTAATACCTAATCTTTTAGCTCTCATTTTTATTTGAGATTCTGATTCTTCTCCAGTTATATATAAAACAGTTTTTCCTAAATTAGCAACATTACTAGATACTTGGATTAAAAGCGTTGATTTACCTATACCAGGGTCTCCACCAACAAGTACTAAAGAGCCTTTAACTATACCTCCTCCAAGTACTCTATCTAATTCATTTATATCTGTTGTAAACCTCTCTTCTTCTTTACTTTCTATTGAATTTATACTAACTGGTTTAGATGAGGATTTATCTATTATAAAGACCTCTTTTTTGGTGCTTTTTTGGTCTACTTCTTCTACAAATGTATTCCATTTTGTACATTCCGGACATTTACCAAGCCATTTAGCTGTTTCATATCCACAAGATTGACATACATATTTTGTTTTTATTTTTGCCATACTTTTATCATCCTTAATTTATTATTCTATACTATAATTTTAGCATATATGAAAGACAATATGTAAATATTAAATAAAATAATTAAGGACAATGAATTATTATAGATTCATTGCCCTTAAAATTTTGTTTAAATCATAAAACTTGTATTTGCAATATTTTAAAATGCAACTCTATTAAATTATTTAGTTTCAAAAACTATTTTCTCATCTTTGACTTTTGCCACTACATTACTTCCCTTTTTCACATTGCCTTTTAAGATTGCCTCAGATAGCTCATCTTCCAACTCTTTTTGTAAGGCTCTTTTAAGAGGTCTCGCCCCATATTCTAAGTCAAATCCAGATTTAGAAATTAATTTAACAGCCTCATCACTCATTTCTAATTTTATATCCATTTCTTTTAGTCTGTCTTGTAGTTTTGCTGTCATTAAAAGTATTATTTTTGATATGTGATTTTCATTTAATGAATGGAAAACAATTATATCATCTATTCTGTTTAAAAACTCTGGTCTGAATCTTTGTTTTAATTCACCCATTATATTTTCTTTCATTTTTTCATATTGAGACTTTTCTTCTTCGTCTCCTTTAGCTATACTAAATCCTAAAGTTTTTTGTCTACCAATTGTAGATGCACCAACGTTTGATGTCATTATTACAATAGTATTCTTAAAATCTACAGTTCTTCCTTTTGAATCAGTTAATCTACCATCATCTAGAATTTGTAATAGAATATTAAATACATCTGGATGAGCTTTTTCTATCTCATCAAATAGGATAACTGAATATGGATTTCTTCTTACTTTTTCAGTTAATTGACCACCTTCATCGTGACCTACGTAACCTGGAGGTGAACCTATCATTCTTGACACTGCATGTTTTTCCATATATTCAGACATATCTATTCTAATTATTTGATTTTCATCTCCAAATTGTACTTCTGCCAATGCCTTAGATAATTCTGTCTTAC
This sequence comes from Clostridioides sp. ES-S-0054-01, assembly GCA_021561035.1. NCBI lineage: Bacteria > Bacillati > Bacillota > Clostridia > Peptostreptococcales > Peptostreptococcaceae > Clostridioides > Clostridioides sp. ES-S-0054-01. The sequence continues at coordinate 52,736 of CP067346.1, read as the reverse complement.
CTACTCCTGTAGGACCTAAAAATAAAAATGAACCAATTGGTCTATTCGGGTCTTTAAGACCTGCTCTTGACCTTCTGATTGCCTTTGAGATAGATTTTACTGCTTGTTCTTGACCTATGACTCTATTGTGCAGTATTTCCTCAAGTCTTAAAAGTCTATCAGCTTCTTCTTCAAGAATTTTATTAACAGGTATTCCTGTCCATAATCCTACTACCTCAGCAATAACTTCTCCATCAACTAAATCTGAATGCTTAGATGACTTATTCCATCTTTGTCTAACATCTTCTAATTGTTTTTTAAGCAGACCTTGTTCATCTCTTATTTTTGCTGCTTTCTCAAAGTCTTGACATCTTACTGCTTCTTCTTTTTCTTTATCTATATTTTCTATTTCTAATTCTAATTTTTTTATTTCTGAAGGAGGTGTATTTTCTTTTAATCTTACTTTTGATGCAGCTTCATCAATCAAGTCTATAGCTTTATCTGGCAAATATCTGTCTGATATATATCTAGTTGATAATTCTACAGCTGCCTTTATAGCGTCATCAGTTATTTTAACTTTATGATGAGCTTCATATTTATCTCTCAAGCCTTCTAATATTTTTATTGAGTCTTCTTTAGTTGGCTCATCCACCATAACTGGTTGGAATCTTCTTTCTAGGGCAGAATCTTTTTCAACATGCTTTCTATATTCATCAATCGTTGTTGCACCTATAACTTGTATTTCTCCTCTTGCTAAGGCTGGTTTTAATATATTTGATGCATCTATAGAACCTTCTCCTGTAGACCCAGCTCCTATTATTGTATGCATTTCATCTATAAATAAAATTATATTTCCATTTTTAACAACTTCATCTACAACCTCTTTAATTCTCTCTTCAAATTCTCCTCTATACTTAGCCCCAGCTAATAATGAACCCATCTCTAAAGAATATAAAGTTTTGTTTTTTAATGTTTCTGGAACATTTCCTAAGGCTATATTTGTTGCCAGACCTTCAGCTATAGCTGTTTTACCTACTCCTGGGTCTCCTATCAAGACTGGATTGTTTTTAGTCCTTCTACTTAATATTTGTATTACTCTTTGTATTTCTTTTTCTCTACCTATTACAGGGTCTATTTTATTCTGCTTTGCATATAGTGTAAGATTTCTTCCATATTTATCAAGCACTTTAGATTCTGCTTGATTCTGGTTGCCCGTGTAACTATTTTCTGCTTTGTATTGATTTTTATCACTAATACCCATCATATCAATTGTTAATTGGGCTAGAGTCCTATCATTTACTCCAGCATAATTTAAAATCTTATTAGCTATTCCTTCACCTTCTTGAATAATTGCTAACAATATATGCTCAGTCCCAATATAATTTGTTTTCAACTTATTTGCAAACATACCTGATAATTCAAGTATTTGTTTACTTCTTGGGCTTAGTACTATCTCTTCTGAGATTTCTTCTCCCTTACCTTCCATATCAACTATTTTTCCTTCTAAATAAGCTTCTGTAAATCCAACTTTACTTAGAACTTTAGAAGCTATACCTTCTTCTTCTCTTAAAAGACCTAAAAGTATATGTTCACTTCCAACAATATTGTGTCCTAAACTTTTAGCAGATTCAAACGCTAAATCAATTGCCTTCTTAGCTCTTTGTGTAAATCTATTGAAGTTCACAATTCATCCCTCCTCTTAATTTTTCCAAAGTTTCTCTAATGTATGTTGCTCTATTTATATCTCTATCCTCAACATCATCACTCTTATACATTATTGACTGATGTGCTGGTTGTATACCTATCATAAGTTGTTCTATAGCCCTTAAATCTAGTTTATCTATATAGTTCATTTCTATTCCCATTTTTATATTAGATAGATGACTCATTGCTTCTGCACTACTCATTACTCTTGAGTTTTCAAGTGTCCCTATTGACCTAAATATTTTATCTTCTAGTTTTATACCTAAATTTTTTTGCAATATTTCTCTAGCTTTTATTTCTTTTGAAATTGCATCTTTTGCAAGTCCACTTACATTTTCTATAATATTAGACTCTGTTCTTCCAAGTGTAAGTTGATTAGATATTTGATATATATTTCCTAATGCTTCTGTTCGTTCTCCATATATACCTCGGATTGCTATACCTATTTGTGATGAAATTTTATAAAGTTCATCCATATAACCTAGCTGACTTAATGCTGGCAAATGCATCATTACGGAAGCCCTCATTCCTGTTCCTGTATTAGTTGGACAAGATGTTAGATAACCTACCTTTGTACTAAATGCATATTCTAAACTTGACTCTAACAAATCATCTATTTCATTTGCTATACTATATGCATATTCTAAATTCAAATCATCACATATTGTTTGTATTCTTATATGGTCTTCTTCATTTATCATTATACTTACAGTTTTATCTTTTTTCACTATAACTGCACTTTTATCATTTTCTGCTAAATCTGGGCTTATTATATGTTCTTCAACCATAAGCATTTTTTTAGATTGGTCTAAATCTTCAATTTTATAGAAATCAAATTCTTCTTTTTGTTCTAAACTAGAACTCATAAATGCATTTTTTACTTTTTCTATTATTTCCATAGCACATTCTTTATCTAATCTATTTGGAAAAGGATAATTATTTAAATTTCTAGCTAACCTAACTCTTGATTTCATGACTATGTTCTCTTTCATAATATCACTCCAATCTTAGTCAATAGAACCTTTTAAATATTTAATTTTGTCTCTAAATTGAACAGCTAATTCATACTCTTCATTTTTTATAGCTCTATCTAAATCTTCTTTTAGTTCTTTAATCTCATTTTCCACACTTATCTTATAAAAAGATTTTTTAGGTGCTTTGCCTGTATGTTCTATATGCCCATGTATATTTTGAAGCATTGGATTTACTTGACTACTAAATGCATTGTAACATTCATTACATCCAAATCTTCCATTGTTCTTAAATTCACTATATGTCATATTACATTTAGGGCAAACTAACTTTTCTTCAAGTTCTTTTTTAGGCTGAAAACCTAAATTAGAAAATATATCCATCATTGAAAAAGGCATATCTAAATTAAAATTCATTTCTGTATTCCCTTTTGCACATTCACTACATAGATACATCTCAGTCTTTTCTCCATTGACTATCTTATTGTAATATACAGATGCTTTATTCTTATTGCATTTTTGACATAGCATAAATTATCACCCCTCTATACTAAATAATCCTATTATTATATTCTTTAAAATGTTAGACCTTACCTTCTCCTTTAATTCATAGATTGGCATACATAATGATTTATCATCTATTGCATATAATATTAATTTTAATTCTTTTTCACTAATTAAACCTGACTCTCTTAAACCTTGTAATAACTCTTTTGCTTTCTTATATGATATTTGACTTCCTATTTTTTCATTTAATAGTTCTCTAATATGCCCATCTTTACTTTTTCGTATTTTTTCTATTTGAACATATCCTCCGCCACCTTTTTTACTTTCAATATAATATCCTTTATCTATTGTAAATCTTGTTGTTAAGACATAATTTATTTGTGATGGTGCACAACTAAACAAGTTTGCTAGTTCATTTCTTTGAATTTGTATGCTATTGTCTTCTTCCATCAAATCTTTAATAAATTTTTCAATTATATCTGTCATAGTTGCCATTAATCTCACCACACACCTTTTTATTTTTGACTTTCTTTGACTATTATTTTACACCTATTATTTAAATTTTTAAAGCCCTAAATTGCATAAATTTAAATTTTTTATAGTAACTTATATATGAATCTATTTTTTCATTAATTATGAGTTTTTATTTATTATGTTTATGATAACTAAACACTAAAGTTTTTGCTTCATGATTAGATTTCAATATTTTAAACATTTTATATTTTAGATATACCTTCTCATCTTTATTATTAAACATTTTGAAAAAAATAATAAAAAAATACTTTCTTTTTATTAAAACGTTTAAGAAAGTATTTTTTATTTTTTTATCCATTAAAAATATATAAAAACTAGGTATATGTTTACTTCAAATAAACTTATACCTAGTTCAAATCCTAAAAATATTTTTAATATTGTCTATTAATTGTTTATTATTCTATTTTATTTATTCTTGTTTATTACTTTGCAGTAGCTAACCCAATTATTTTTTCTGCAAATTGTGATGGAACCTCTCCATATCTCTCTAGTTCCATTTCAAAGTATCCTCTACCTTGTGTCATTGCTCTTAAATCTATTGCATATTTAAATGTCTCTGCCTGTGGAGCTTCTGCAAATATTATTTGTTTACCTTTGTTATCTGGTTCCATTCCAAATATTTTTCCTCTTCTCTTATTTATATCACCCATAACATCTCCCATATATTCTTCTGGAACAGTTATTTTAAGTTTCATTATAGGTTCTAGTAGTATTGGGTGTGCTTCTTCCATACCTTTTTTAAAGGCTGCACTTGCTGCCATCTTAAAGGCCATTTCAGAAGAGTCTACATCATGGTATGAACCATCGTAAAGTGTAGCTTTTATATTTGTAACTGGATAACCTGCTAATATACCTTTTTGCATGGAATCTTTTAGACCTTTTTCAACTGCTGGTATATATTGTTTTGGTACAGAACCTCCAAATATTTCTTCTGTAAATTCAAAATCAGATTCACATCTTTCAAATCTTATTTTTACATCTCCATATTGACCATGACCACCTGATTGTTTTTTATGTTTTCCTTGCACATCAGCTGTCCCTTTTATAGTTTCTCTATAAGGAACTTTAAGGTCATTCAATTCAACATCAACACCAAATTTATCTTTCATTTTATTTTTAATTGTTTTTATATGAAGTTCTCCTTGACCTCCTAAAAGGGCTTGCTTTGTCTCTGTATTTCTATACCAATGTAATGTAGGGTCCTCTTCTACCAGTTTATTTAATACAGATGCTACTTTTTCTTCATCCCCTTTATTCTTAGGAGTTACTGCATAATATATTTGTGGTTTAGGAAAATCTATCTTTTCTAAAACTTTTGCATCTTTATCTGCAGATATAGTGTCTCCTGTTTTTAGAGAATTAACTTTAGTTATAACTACTATATCACCAGCTTTAGCTTTTTCTATTTCTACTAATTCACTATTTCTCAATGTATATATATTAGCTATTTTTTCTTTTACATTTTTATTTATACTAAAAATATCTTTATCCTTAGAAAGTACACCCTCAGTAATTTTTATATATGACATCTTTCCAACAAATGGGTCAACCATAGTTTTAAATACTAATCCCCTAAATGGTTTGCTTTCCTCTGTAAAGATAGGTTCTAAATAACTTGATATTGTATCTAATATTTCCTTTGTACCTATATTATTTATAGTTGAACCACATATTACAGGTATAATATCACCTCTTTGTATACCTATAATAATACCTTTTTGTATCTCTTCTGTAGTTAATTCTTCACCATTAAAATATTTATCTAATATTTGGTCATCAGTTTCTGCTATAAGCTCCATTAATGCCTCTTTAACACTCATAGCTTGTTCCTTGAACTCACCTTCTAAATCATCTATGTTTTCAAATACATTATGCAACTTTACAAAGTTTTTATCTTTGTATATAGGACTTATCATAGGAACTATCTTATTATTGTATTTTTCTCTTAACATTGCTATTGCATCTTTATATCTTGCTTTTTCATTATCTATTTTATTTATAAACATTATCTTAGGAATACTCTCAGTTAGTTCTAATGATTTCTCTGTACCAACTTGAATAGGTGCTGTTGCATCTATTACTATTATTGCTGCATCACTTGCTCTAAGAGATGACACAACGTCTCCGCTAAAGTCAAAATATCCTGGGGTATCCAATAAGTTAAACTTATAATCATTATACTCTATAGGTATTAATCCCATGCTATAAGTCATATTTACCTTGTCTGTTAATTTAGGTATCTTATTAGTGTTTGCTGTGTAAGCTATAGTTTCGATTAGATTTGTTTTTCCACATCCGCTATGTCCTAATACCGCTACATTTCTCAACATTTTACTATCATAAACCTTCATATAAGCACCCACCTTTTAAATTTATGTATTTTCTCTTAGCTGTTATTTCCTAAGAAATATTATGGAAAATATTTACTATATTTAGAATTTTTAGATAACATTTTCCTTACTAACTTTATTTCTACATATGGAGGTGATTGTCCTCTTTTTTTTAACAAATATTTAATTTAAATAAATAAAAACACTCTGAAACATTTTTTATTAAACATTTCAGAGTGTTTTTTTAATTATCTTAATTAAATTACTTCATTATCATTAATAATTGTTTATCTTCAACCATATCATCTTCTTTTACTTTGATTGACTTAATTACTCCATCAGTCTTAGCAACTATTATAGTTTCCATCTTCATAGCCTCTATAACTATTAATGGTTGATTTGCTTTTACTTCATCCTCTTCTTTAACCATTATTTTTATAACTTTTCCTGGAATACTTGCTCCAATTTGAAGGGGGTCATTCATATCAGCCTTTTCAACATTATTAATTTTTCCAGAGAAGTTCTTATCTTTTATCTCTACTTCTCTAACCATTCCATTTAACTCAAATCCTATAGTTCTAAATCCATTTTCCTTAACTTCACCGATTTCAACTAATCTTATTGTTAATACTTTACCTTCTTCTATTTCTACTTCACATTCTTCATTTTTATTTAATCCATAGAAGAATACATCACTTTCAAGTTTAGATATATCATTATAGTGTTGTAAATGTTTGATATAATCTTCATATACTTTTGGATATAAAGCATAACTTATAACATTTCTTATATTAGCATTTATATCATATTTTTCATTTAGATATTTAGCTATTTCATCAAAATCTTCTGCTGGTAATAATGAACCTGGTCTTACTGTAATAGCTTCTTCACCTTTTAAAACTACCTCTTGTAAATCTTTTGGTATTCCACCTTCTGGTTGACCAATCATACCTTTACAGTAGTCCACAACAGAGTCTGGGAATGATAAGTTTTTACCTTCTTCTATTATATTGTCTTTATCTAATTTATTTTTAGTCATAAAGATAGCTAAATCTCCTACAACTTTTGAAGATGGAGTTACTTTTATTATATCTCCTACAACTTCATTAGCTTCTTTATATTTTTCTTTAACTTCATCAAATCTATTAACTAATCCTAAACTATCAGCTTGAGGTTTTAGGTTTGTATATTGACCTCCTGGTATTTCAAAATTGTATATTTCTGCACAAGAATTAGTTAAATCACTTTCAAATTTATTATAAACTTTTCTTAAATCCTTATAATATTTTCCTAACTCATCATATCCAAATAAATCTATACATGTGTCTCTTTCTGTATTCTTAAGAGCCTCTACTATAGCATTAAGTGATGGTTGACTTGTAAGTCCTGCCATAGATTCTAGTGCAGCATCAATTATGTCTACACCAGCTTCTGATGCCATTAAACAAGTTGCTACACCATTTCCACTTGTATCATGAGTGTGTAAATGTATTGGTGCTTTTACATTTTTCTTTAACTCTTTAACTAGTGTATAAGCTGAATATGGTTTAAGAAGCCCTGACATATCTTTTATTGCTATTATATCGGCTCCTAAACTTTCTAGTTCTTGTGCCATTTTAATATAATATTCCAGATTATATTTAGTTTTAGTCTTATCTAGTATATCACCTGTGTAACACATAGTTGCTTCAACAATTTTTCCAGTTTCTAAAGCTGTATTAATAGATGGTTTCATATTTTCAACCCAGTTTAATGAGTCAAATATTCTAAATACATCTATACCTTGTCTAGCAGATTCTTTTGTAAATTCTTCTATTACATTATCTGGATAGTTTTTATATCCAACTCCATTTGATGCTCTAAGTAACATTTGGAACATTATACTTGGTATTTCTTCTCTTAGTTTTTGCAATCTACGCCAAGGAGATTCTTTTAAAAATCTATATGCAACATCATAAGTAGCTCCACCCCACATTTCAAGTGAGAATAAATCCTTTTGATATTTTTCTGTTGGCTTAGCTGCTTTTAATAAGTCATATGTTCTTATTCTTGTTGCTAATAATGATTGATGTGCATCTCTCATTGTTGTATCTGTTAATAATAATTTCTTATCATTTTTTATCTTTTCTATATACGCAGATTTACCTAACTTATCAAAAAGTATTTTACTTCCTTCTGCCTTTGAACCATCCTTATCCATTCTTGGGTCATGTAATGCGTCAAATAATGGCTTTTCTTTACAAGCATTATCATTTACAATTACATCACCTATGAACTGAAGTAATTTTGTTCCTCTATCTTTACTTTCTGTTATTTTAAATAAATCTGGATTTTCATCTATAAATTTAGTACTACATTTACCATTTGAAAATATAGGATTATTTAAAACATTAACTAAGAATCCTACATTAGTTTTAACACCTCTAACTCTAAGTTCTTTTATAGATCTTATAGTTTTATTTATTGCTCCTTGGAATGTTCTATCCCAAGATATTGTTTTAACTAATAAACTATCATAGTGAGGACTTATGTTTGCTCCTGTAAATCCATTTCCTCCATCTAGCCTTATACCAAACCCTGAACCAGTTCTATAAACTTGAATTTTACCTGTATCAGGCATGAATTTATTCTTAGGGTCTTCTGTAGTTATTCTACATTGGATAGAGTATCCTCTTATTTCCACATCATCTTGTGATTTTATATTGATTTCTTCACTATCTAAGCTGTATCCTTGGGCTATTAGTATTTGGCTTTGAACTATATCTATTCCTGTAACCATCTCTGTTACAGTATGTTCAACCTGTACTCTTGTGTTCATTTCTATAAAGTAATGTCCACCATTTGCATCTACTAAGAATTCTAATGTTCCGGCATTAGAATAACCCACATGCTTTGATAACTTAACTGCATCCTCGCATATTTCTTTTCTTACTTCATCATCTAGTGAAAAAGCTGGTGCATATTCTATTATTTTTTGGTGTCTCCTTTGAACAGAACAATCTCTCTCATATAAGTGAACTATATTTCCATAGTTATCTCCTAATATTTGAACTTCTATATGTTTTGGATCAGCTATATATTTTTCTATAAATATGATATCTTCTCCAAAAGCTTTTCTTGATTCACTACAAGCAGTTTCATATTCAAGCTCTAAGTCTTCTTCGCAGTGTACAATTCTCATACCTCTACCGCCACCACCATTAGATGCTTTTATCATAACAGGATATCCTATTTTGTTTGCAACTTCTTTGGCTTCCTCAGTACTTCTTATTGCTTTTTCTACTCCTGGTATAGTTTGAACATTAACTTCTTTTGCGATTTTTTTAGAATTTATCTTATCCCCCATCATATTCATTACTTTAGATGATGGTCCTATAAAAGTAATTCCATTCTCTTCACACTTACGAGCAAATTCTGCATTCTCTGCTAAAAAACCATATCCCGGATGTATAGCATCAACTTTTTTTCTCTTTGCTAAATCTATTATTCCATCCATATCTAGATATGCATCTATTGGCCCTTTACCTTCTCCTATCAAATATGATTCATCTGCTTTTGTTCTAAATAATCCATATTTATCTTCTTTACTGTATATACCAACACTTTTTATTCCCAATTCTGAACAGGCTCTAAATATCCTTATAGCTATTTCGCCTCTGTTAGCTACTAGTATTTTATTAAACTTTTTAAGCATACTCTATTCTTCTCCTTTATTGTTTGTGTAATATTAAAGATTATAGACTAAAATACTTTATTTTTGAAGATGTTTAAGAAAGTTCCTTAATTAATAAGATAAATTTATAAATATAAGTAATTTTTAGACTGTGTAAACTCAATTTACCTCACTAAAATTAAGGCATTTTTTATGGAATTTCAGATGAATTTATGTGAAAATTTCTACAATTGACCTAATTTTATACTATTTTTTTCTATGTTTACATAATTATTTACATCTTTACGTAAGATTTTATATATTTTTTTAATATAGTTCATATCTATTCATATTCTAATCTATTTGTCTAGATAGCCTCTTTACTACATCAGAAAGTTTTAAATGACCTAAATCTGCATATGCTACAGCTAGTATTATTTTTATAACTCCATCTACTTCATCTAATTTATATGCTCTAGCATTTATTATTGTGTATTTTGGCATAAGTTCTTCTAAATCCAACGCAAGTTCATCAGATAAAGTCATATATTCATCAAATTTCTCCTCATCAGATAAACTAACAGAATCATATTGCTCATTTATAAGAGCATCTAAGTAGTTTAAATCTATGCTTAGTTGATATGCTATTACATCTTCTCTTTTTGTGCTTTTACTTAAATCCTTTTCGACTTTAAATTTACTATTTTTATCTATAGTTGTTTTGAGTTCTTCACTATCAATTATTTCATTTCCTATTACTATATACAAGTTTCTTACCTCCTAAATATAAAAACTTTTTCAATCAAAAATAAAACCTCTAGTAAAATTACTAGAGGTTTGCACTGGTGGGATTAACAGGGCTCGAACCTGTGACCCCCTGCTTGTAAGGCAGGTGCTCTCCCAGCTGAGCTATAATCCCTCGATATTTATATGGTGCGCCCAAAGGGACTCGAACCCCTAACCTTCTGATTCGTAGTCAGACACTCTATCCAGTTGAGCTATGAGCGCATTTTATTGGAGGCGACACCCAGATTCGAACTGGGGATCAAGGAGTTGCAGTCCACTGCCTTACCACTTGGCTATGTCGCCGCCTTTTTGGTGATCTATCCGCGACTCGAACGCGGGACACCCTGATTAAAAGTCAGGTGCTCTACCGACTGAGCTAATAGACCATGCTATTTGGGGTGGATAATGAGAGTCGAACTCACGACCTCCAGAGCCACAATCTGGCGCTCTAACCAACTGAGCTATACCCACCTTATATTTATAATCTAATGTGGTGGGCCATCAGGGACTCGAACCCCAGACCTACCGGTTATGAGCCGGGCGCTCTAACCAACTGAGCTAATGGCCCACATTAAATTTTAGTAGCGGTAATAGGAGTCGAACCTATGACCTCTCGGGTATGAACCGAACGCTCTAGCCAACTAAGCTATACCGCCATATTCTGGTGCCCAGAGGCGGAATCGAACCACCGACACGGGGATTTTCAGTCCCCTGCTCTACCGACTGAGCTATCTGGGCATTTGGCGGAGAGGGTGGGATTCGAACCCACGGCCCCTTTCGAAGTCACTGGTTTTCAAGACCAGCTCCTTAAACCACTCGGACACCTCTCCATTGGTGATCTATCCGCGACTCGAACGCGGGACACCCTGATTAAAAGTCAAGTGCTCTACCGACTGAGCTAATAGACCATACTATTTGGCTGGGGATGCAGGACTCGAACCTACGCATACATGAGTCAAAGTCATGTGCCTTACCGACTTGGCTAATCCCCAATATATGTGTGGTGAGCGCACAGGGATTCGAACCCCGGACACACGCCTTAGAAGGGCGTTGCTCTATCCAGCTGAGCTATGCACCCACATTACCAGTATAAACATAAAATTTGGAGCGGGAAACGAGATTCGAACTCGCGACTTCAACCTTGGCAAGGTTGCGCTCTACCACTGAACTATTCCCGCTCGTTTATTAAATTAAATAAAAATGGTGCGGATGAAGGGAGTCGAACCCCCACGCCAATGGCGCTAGATCCTAAGTCTAGTGCGTCTGCCAATTCCGCCACATCCGCGCATTTTTTGGTGGAGGATGGTGGATTCGAACCACCGAAGTCGATGACAACAGATTTACAGTCTGCCCCCTTTGGCCGCTCGGGAAATCCTCCGTATTAACTTTACATGGAGCTGGTGATAGGAATCGAACCTACAACCTGCTGATTACAAGTCAGCTGCTCTACCGTTGAGCCACACCAGCATTTTATTTTGGCGACCTGGAAGGGGCTCGAACCCTCGACCTCCAGCGTGACAGGCTGGCATTCTAACCAACTGAACTACCAGGCCGCAAATGGTGGGACCAACAGGGCTCGAACCTGTGACCCCCTGCTTGTAAGGCAGGTGCTCTCCCAGCTGAGCTATGGTCCCATCTTTGGAGCGGGTGAAGGGGATCGAACCCTCACAGCTGGCTTGGAAGGCCAGAACTCTACCATTGAGCTACACCCGCATATTTAATTGGTGACTCGTAGGGGAATTGAACCCCTGTTACCGCCGTGAAAGGGCGGTGTCTTAACCTCTTGACCAACGAGCCATTTTAATGGTTGCGGAGGCAGGACTTGAACCTACGACCTTCGGGTTATGAGCCCGACGAGCTGCCAACTGCTCCACTCCGCGATATTGTTTTATAAGTGCCGAAGACCGGAATCGAACCGGTACGAGAGGTAAGTCCCGCAGGATTTTAAGTCCTGTGCGTCTGCCAGTTCCGCCACTTCGGCTTTTTTTGGCTCCAAGGGTGGGGCTCGAACCCACAGCCTACCGGTTAACAGCCGGTTGCTCCACCGTTGAGCTACCTTGGAATATATTGGAGGCGACACCCAGATTCGAACTGGGGATCAAGGAGTTGCAGTCCACTGCCTTACCACTTGGCTATGTCGCCACCTTTTTGGTGATCTATCCGCGACTCGAACGCGGGACACCCTGATTAAAAGTCAGGTGCTCTACCGACTGAGCTAATAGACCATGCTATTTGGGGTGGATAATGAGAGTCGAACTCACGACCTCCAGAGCCACAATCTGGCGCTCTAACCAACTGAGCTATACCCACCTTATATTGGTCGAGGTGAAGGGACTCGAACCCCCGGCCCCATGGTCCCAAACCATGTGCGCTACCAAACTGCGCTACACCTCGAATTTTTATTAATTAATTTAATGTGGTGGGCCATCAGGGACTCGAACCCCAGACCTACCGGTTATGAGCCGGGCGCTCTAACCAACTGAGCTAATGGCCCACATTAAATTTTAGTAGCGGTAATAGGAGTCGAACCTATGACCTCTCGGGTATGAACCGAACGCTCTAGCCAACTAAGCTATACCGCCATATTCTGGTGCCCAGAGGCGGAATCGAACCACCGACACGGGGATTTTCAGTCCCCTGCTCTACCGACTGAGCTATCTGGGCATCTGGCGGAGAGGGTGGGATTCGAACCCACGGCCCCTTTCGAAGTCACTGGTTTTCAAGACCAGCTCCTTAAACCACTCGGACACCTCTCCACATTCAAATACTTAAACTTACGCTAAAATCATACTTAACTATATTCAAAATACAAACAATTTAAATATAGCTTAATAAATATATTACTTGGCTGGGGATGCAGGACTCGAACCTACGCATACATGAGTCAAAGTCATGTGCCTTACCGACTTGGCTAATCCCCAATATATATGTGGTGAGCGCACAGGGATTCGAACCCCGGACACACGCCTTAGAAGGGCGTTGCTCTATCCAGCTGAGCTATGCACCCACAATTATATGCATATAAATCAAATATAAATGGTGCGGATGAAGGGAGTCGAACCCCCACGCCAATGGCGCTAGATCCTAAGTCTAGTGCGTCTGCCAATTCCGCCACATCCGCGCATTTTTTGGTGGAGGATGGTGGATTCGAACCACCGAAGTCGATGACAACAGATTTACAGTCTGCCCCCTTTGGCCGCTCGGGAAATCCTCCGTATTAACTTTACATGGAGCTGGTGATAGGAATCGAACCTACAACCTGCTGATTACAAGTCAGCTGCTCTACCGTTGAGCCACACCAGCATTTTATTTTGGCGACCTGGAAGGGGCTCGAACCCTCGACCTCCAGCGTGACAGGCTGGCATTCTAACCAACTGAACTACCAGGCCGCAAATGGTGGGACCAACAGGGCTCGAACCTGTGACCCCCTGCTTGTAAGGCAGGTGCTCTCCCAGCTGAGCTATGGTCCCATCTTTGGAGCGGGTGAAGGGGATCGAACCCTCACAGCTGGCTTGGAAGGCCAGAACTCTACCATTGAGCTACACCCGCATATTTAATTGGTGACTCGTAGGGGAATTGAACCCCTGTTACCGCCGTGAAAGGGCGGTGTCTTAACCTCTTGACCAACGAGCCATTTTAATGGTTGCGGAGGCAGGACTTGAACCTACGACCTTCGGGTTATGAGCCCGACGAGCTGCCAACTGCTCCACTCCGCGATATTATTTTATAAGTGCCGAAGACCGGAATCGAACCGGTACGAGAGGTAAGTCCCGCAGGATTTTAAGTCCTGTGCGTCTGCCAGTTCCGCCACTTCGGCTTTTTTGGCTCCAAGGGTGGGGCTCGAACCCACAGCCTACCGGTTAACAGCCGGTTGCTCCACCATTGAGCTACCTTGGAATATCCACGTGGCTACGTCCTACTCTCCCAGGCAGTTTCCCACCAAGTACCATCAGCGCTAAAGGGCTTAACTTCTGTGTTCGGAATGGAAACAGGTGTATCCTCTTTGCTATTATAACCACATATTGCCTATTTATAAGATAAGTATTATATTAACATCTTTATTTTTAAATGTCAATAGTTTTAAAGTACTAAATAATAATTGTTTTTATGATACATACTGTATTAATTGAAGTTAGTACTTTACATAAAATTAACACTCTAAAAACTACACATATATTTTACTGAACAAACATCAAATAAATATTGGTCAAGTCCTCGACCTATTAGTATCGATAAGCTAAATACATTACTGCACTTACACCTTCGACCTATCAACCAGATAGTCTTTCTGGGGTCTTACCCTTGCGGTGGGAAATCTTATCTTGAAGTTGGCTTCGCGCTTAGATGCTTTCAGCGCTTATCCATTCCGTACATAGCTACCCAGCCATGCCCTTGGCAGGACAACTGGTACACCAGAGGTACGTCCATCCCGGTCCTCTCGTACTAAGGACAGGTCTTCTCAAATTTCCTACGCCTGCGACGGATAGGGACCGAACTGTCTCACGACGTTCTGAACCCAGCTCGCGTACCACTTTAATGGGCGAACAGCCCAACCCTTGGGACCTACTACAGCCCCAGGATGTGATGAGCCGACATCGAGGTGCCAAACCTCCCCGTCGATGTGGACTCTTGGGGGAGATAAGCCTGTTATCCCCAGGGTAGCTTTTATCCGTTGAGCGATGGCCCTTCCACGCAGAACCACCGGATCACTAAGTCCGATTTTCATCCTTGCTCGACCTGTATGTCTTGCAATCAAGCTCTCTTTTGCCTTTACACTCTACGTACGATTTCCGACCGTACTGAGAGAACCTTTGAGCGCCTCCGTTACCTTTTGGGAGGCGACCGCCCCAGTCAAACTGCCCACCTGACAGTGTCCCAAGACCAGATTCATGGCCTATGGTTAGAGTCCCAGTACTACAAGGGTGGTATCCCAAGGATGGCTCCGCCAAAACTGGCGTCCTGGTTTCAAAGCCTCCCACCTATCCTGTACATGTAGTACCAAGACCCAATGTCAAGCTACAGTAAAGCTCCATGGGGTCTTTCCGTCCTGTCGCAGGTATCCGGCATCTTCACCGGAATTACAATTTCACCGAGTCTGTTGTTGAGACAGTGCCCAAATCGTTACGCCTTTCGTGCGGGTCGGAACTTACCCGACAAGGAATTTCGCTACCTTAGGACCGTTATAGTTACGGCCGCCGTTTACTGGGGCTTAAGTTCACTGCTTCGATTGCTCTAACAGATCCCCTTAACCTTCCAGCACCGGGCAGGCGTCAGCTCCTATACATCGTCTTGCGACTTAGCAGAAACCTATGTTTTTGGTAAACAGTCGCTTGGGCCTATTCTCTGCGGCCACCGGATGGTGGCACCCCTTATCCCTAAGTTACGGGGTCATTTTGCCGAGTTCCTTAACAACAGTTCTCTCGCTGGCCTTAGGATACTCTCCTCACCCACCTGTGTCGGTTTGCGGTACGGGTACCTTTAACCTCGATAGAGACTTTTCTTGACAGTGTGAAATCAGCTACTTCGCTACTAAATTTCGCTCCCCATCACATCCCAGCATTATCAAAGCGGATTTACCTACTCTGACTGCCTCAATGCTTGGGCACACATAACCAACAGTGTGCTTAGCTTATCCTACTGTGTCATCCCATCTCTCAAACGGTTATCGGTAGTACAGGAATATCAACCTGTTGTCCATCACCTACGCCTTTCGGCCTCAGCTTAGGTCCCGACTAACCCAGGGCGGACGAACCTTCCCCTGGAAACCTTGGGTTTACGGCCTGTGGGATTCTCACCCACATCTCGCTACTCATGCCAACATTCTCACTCCCATACTGTCCACATGTCCTTACGGTCATGCTTCAACCCGTATGGGAAGCTCCCCTACCCATCATAATGATGCCGTAGCTTCGGTAGTAAGTTTTAGCCCCGGAAATCTTCGGCGCAGGATCACTCGACCAGTGAGCTATTACGCACTCTTTGAATGAGTGGCTGCTTCTAAGCCAACATCCTGGTTGTCTGTGCAATCCCACATCCTTTACCACTTAACTTACATTTAGGGACCTTAGCTGACGATCTGGGCTGTTGCCCTTTCGACTATGAATCTTATCACCCACAGTCTGACTCCCAAGTATAAGATGACGGCATTCGGAGTTTGATAGTCTTCGGTAGGTGCAATACCCCCTAGGACATTCAGTGCTCTACCTCCGTATCTCTCACCTTGAGGCTAGCCCTAAAGCTATTTCGGGGAGAACCAGCTATCTCCGGGCTCGATTGGAATTTCACCGCTACCCACAAGTCATCCCCGAGCTTTTCAACGCTCGTGGGTTCGGACCTCCACGAAATTTTACTTTCGCTTCATCCTGCTCATGGGTAGGTCGCCCGGTTTCGGGTCTACGTCAAGTAACTGAACGCTCAGTTAAAACTCGCTTTCGCTACGGCTCCACACCTTAAGTGCTTAACCTTGCTACTTAACGTAACTCGTTGGCCCGTTCTACAAAAAGTACGCGGTCACACAAGAAATGTGCTTCCACAGCTTGTAAGTGCAGGGTTTCAGGTTCTATTTCACTCCCCTCCCGGGGTTCTTTTCACCTTTCCCTCACGGTACTATACGCTATCGGTCACTAGGTAGTATTTAGCCTTGGAGGGTGGTCCCTCCTGCTTCCCACAGGGTTTCACGTGTCCCGTGGTACTCTGGATCATATCTGAAGTCTTCTCGTTTAACATACAGGACTATTACCTTCTGTGGTGGGTCTTTCCAAACCTCTTCAATTACGATACCTCTTCGTTATGATATGTCCGCAACCCCAATAAAGAAAACTTTATTGGTTTGGGCTAATCCGCGTTCGCTCGCCGCTACTTACGGAATCGAATTTCTTTCTCTTCCTTCAGGTACTTAGATGTTTCAGTTCCCTGAGTTCCCCTCATTAAGCTATGTATTCACTCAATGATACTTAGACATTACTCTAAGTGAGTTTCCTCATTCGGAAATCTTCGGATCAAAGTTTACGTGCAACTCCCCGAAGCTTATCGCAGCTTATCACGTCCTTCATCGGCTCCTAGTGCCAAGGCATCCGCCCTGCACCCTTAATAACTTGACCAGTTAAAAAGGTTTGATAGATTAAAGTCTATCAACTTGATAATTTTAAAAAGTTATCAGCTTTATATATTACAAATTAGATGTCATATCACTAAATATATATGCAGTTTTCAAAGTGCTAACGCACAGCGTCAACGAACAACCTTCGTATACACTCAGATTATTCCGTTACTTAAAGTGCTAACGCACGTCGCCAACAAACAAACTTCACATGCGTTCAGTTTATTCTGTTGCTTAAAGTGCTAACAATGAGTATTCGTAAAAACGAACCCTCAAAATTAAACAGTAGGTAATTCTCCTTAGAAAGGAGGTGATCCAGCCGCACCTTCCGATACGGCTACCTTGTTACGACTTCACCCCAGTTATTGATTCCACCTTCGACGACTTCTTCCAAAAGGTTAGATAATCGGCTTCGGGCGTCTCCAACTCCCGTGGTGTGACGGGCGGTGTGTACAAGACCCGGGAACGCATTCACCGCAGCATTCTGATCTGCGATTACTAGTAACTCCAGCTTCATGTAGGCGAGTTTCAGCCTACAATCCGAACTGAGAGTAGCTTTAAGGGATTAGCTCCACCTTACGGCTTGGCAACCCTCTGTACTACCCATTGTAGCACGTGTGTAGCCCTAAGCATAAGGGGCATGATGATTTGACGTCATCCCCACCTTCCTCCAGGTTATCCCTGGCAGTCTCTCTAGAGTGCCCAACTTAATGATGGCAACTAAAGACAAGGGTTGCGCTCGTTGCGGGACTTAACCCAACATCTCACGACACGAGCTGACGACAACCATGCACCACCTGTCACCAATGTCCCCGAAGGGAACTCTCCGATTAAGGAGATGTCATTGGGATGTCAAGCTTAGGTAAGGTTCTTCGCGTTGCTTCGAATTAAACCACATGCTCCGCTACTTGTGCGGGTCCCCGTCAATTCCTTTGAGTTTCACTCTTGCGAGCGTACTTCCCAGGCGGAGTACTTAATGCGTTAGCTGCGGCACCGAAGGGGGTAACCCCCGACACCTAGTACTCATCGTTTACAGCGTGGACTACCAGGGTATCTAATCCTGTTTGCTCCCCACGCTTTCGTGCCTCAGCGTCAGTTACAGTCCAGAGAGCCGCCTTCGCAACTGGTGTTCCTCCTAATATCTACGCATTTCACCGCTACACTAGGAATTCCACTCTCCTCTCCTGCACTCAAGTCTCCCAGTTTCAAGAGCTTACTACGGTTGAGCCGTAGCCTTTCACTCCTGACTTGAAAGACCGCCTACGCACCCTTTACGCCCAGTAAATCCGGATAACGCTAGCCCCCTACGTATTACCGCGGCTGCTGGCACGTAGTTAGCCGGGGCTTCCTCCTCAAGTACCGTCATTATCTTCCTTGAGGACAGAGTTTTACGACCCGAAGGCCTTCATCACTCACGCGGCGTTGCTGCATCAGGCTTTCGCCCATTGTGCAATATTCCCCACTGCTGCCTCCCGTAGGAGTTTGGACCGTGTCTCAGTTCCAATGTGGCCGATCACCCTCTCAGGTCGGCTACTGATCGTCGCCTTGGTAAGCCGTTACCTTACCAACTAGCTAATCAGACGCGGGTCCATCCTGTACTGGCTCACCTTTGATATTTAAGAGATGCCTCTCAAATATGTTATCCCGTATTAGCATACCTTTCGGTATGTTATCCGTGTGTACAGGGTAGGTTACCCACGCGTTACTCACCCGTCCGCCGCTCTTTACCTAAGTAAATCGCTCAACTTGCATGTGTTAGGCACGCCGCCAGCGTTCATCCTGAGCCAGGATCAAACTCTCAAATAAAAGTTTATCAGGCTCAGATACTATTGTTATCAAAATATCTGGCTTTATGGTTTGTTTCTTAATATAAATTAACCTACTGTTTAATTTTCAATGTTCGTGTTTATTTCCTGTTCCTTTTTTCAAGGACAAGTAATACTATATCATCTTTATCTATCTAAGTCAATATATTTTTTTACTTTTTTTAAATTTTTTATTTCTCATATATTTTTTATATTTAATGTTTAAAATCTAATACTAAGTAAACCTGTTTATTTCATAAAACTAATATATATTCTATGCTCTATTTTCCTTTTTATTCTATATTTAAATTTTTTATTTACAATAATATTTGTTGCATAACGTATCTGCTAAAATTAATTTAAATTTCTTTCACTTGTAATTTTTGTAATCTTGTATTAGATTAATATTAAAAAATAATTTATCAATAACTTTCTTTACAAGGACAATTTTTATATATCAAAATATAATACCATATAAATACTATGCTACATTTTAGGAGGATTTTATTATGAGCAAAAAAGTATTAATAATGTCTGCTTCCACTGGTGGCGGGCATAATAGGGCTGCTCTAGCTATTAAAGAAGAACTTACTTCCAAAACACTTGATGGAGAGCCAATTGAATGTGAGATAATAGATAGTTTGAAATTGGTTAATAACACAATGGATAAAATAATTTCAAGAGGATATGAGAAATCTGCTATATATACTCCCAAGGCATATGGAAGTGTATATAGATTATCCGAAACAAACCTTTTATCAAAAAATGAATTTAAAGGCAACCTAATAATAACATTCATGGCAAAAAAATTTAAAAAGCTTATTAGAAACAAAAAACCAGATTTGATTATCGGAACGCATCCTTTTCCAATGATTGCTCTTAGTACATTGAAAAAAAACTTTAATTTACATAATAATGAATCAAATACTTACACAGAGTATTTTTATAAACATTATACAAACACTATTAATGTTCCTCCACTTATTTCTGTATTGACCGATTATACTACTCATTCCACATGGATACAAAATGAAATTGATTACTATATAGTTGGTCATGAATACGTAAAAGAATTATTGGTGTTTGATGGAGTTGAGCCCAGTAAAATTAGAACATTTGGAATTCCTGTTGAAAAGTCCTTTCTATCTCATAGAGATAAAGAAATTGTTCTTTCTGAGTTAAATTTATCTCCTGATAAATTAACTGTTTTACTTATGGGTGGTAGTTTTGGAGCTGGAAATATAAAAGAGACACTTGATGAATTACTGGATACTGATAGAGATTTTCAAATTCTTGTAATAACTGGTAGGAATGAAAGTTTAAAAGAAAAAATCGAAAAAAAACTTATATCTCGTTATCATGATAAAAATGTATGTGTTCTTGGATATACTGATAAAATGAATGATATTTTAGCTTCCATAGATGTATTAGTGAGCAAACCTGGTGGACTCACTACAACTGAAGCACTTTTAAAAGATGTACCTATGATCGTTCCATATTATATACCTGGTCAGGAAGAAGAGAATCTTGATTTCTTATCCAATTGTGGTGCAGCACTTAGAACTACAAAAAAATATAATTTATCAATATTGTTAAAGGTTCTAATAGATGATCCTAGCAGATTAGAAATGCTAAAAAGAAATATTAAATCAATAAGAAAATCAAATTCAGCCCAAAATATAGCTAATTTAATTTTAAATATAATTTCTGATTGATAAAATAAATAAAATCCCTATAGTATATATTATCTATTAGGGATTTTTTATTTTCTAATTATTTAATATTAAATTGGTTCATAAAAGTCTTCTTCATAATCATACTGATAATTTTTATAATTATTTCTGAATTCAGCATTTTTATTTCGTGTAGTTTTTTTAGTTTTTTTCTTATTAGAAAAACTTATATTATCAAAATCATCATATTTAGGTTTATCTTTTGATTTCATTTTTTTAACTCTTTTTTCTTTCATTGCATTATGTTCTTCTAAGTTCATAATTGGTTTCATGTTGCACCCCTATCAAAATTTTTAAATGATTTATACAACAAATTATACAATACAAAAGAAATTTATTCAATAAATCTAAATCAAAATTAATTTGAATTTAACCTCAAAAAATCACAAAAATCGAGGTATTAACCTCGATTTTTATATTTCTCTTCTACCTTCTAGGGCTTTTGATATTGTGACCTCATCTGCATACTCTAAATCGCCTCCAACAGGAAGACCATGAGCTATCCGAGTAACTTTAATGCCCATTGGCTTTACTAACCTAGCAATATACATAGCTGTAGCTTCTCCTTCAATAGTGGGATTTGTTGCCATTATTATTTCTTTGACTTCCTGATTGCCAAGTCTTTGTATAAGTTCCTTTATCTTTAGCATATCTGGTCCAATCCCATCCATTGGAGAAATCACTCCATTTAATACATGATATTGACCTTTAAACTCTCTCGTTCTCTCCATAGCTGCTACATCTCTTGGATCTTCTACCACACATATAATACTTGAATCTCTATTTTTATTTGAACACATGCTACATGGATCTGTATCTGTTATATTACAACAGATTGAACAATATCTTATTTCCCTTTTTGCATCTATAATCGCTTTAGATAAAGCTTCCACATCATTAGTATTCATATTAATAATATGAAAAGCCAACCTTTGAGCAGTCTTTCTTCCTACTCCAGGAAGCTTTGAAAATTCTTCTATAAGTCTCGTTATTGGACCTGTATAAACTTGCATAAATATCACCTACTAGAATAACCCAGGTATATTCATACCTCCAGTTACCTTGCTCATTTGACTTGCTTGTATATCATCAATATTTCTCAATGCTTGATTTACTGCACTTAAAACTAAATCTTGTAACATTTCTATATCATCTGGATCAACTACTTCTGGCTTGATAGTTATATTAAGAACTTCTTTTTTACCATTAACCTTTACAGTAACTGCTCCTCCACCAACTGAAGCTTCTACTTCTTTATTCTCTAACTCTTGTTGAGCTTTTTGCATATTTTCTTGCATTTTTTGAGCCTGCTTTAATAAGTTATTCATATTTCCACCACCAGGCATCATTCCGCCTCCAAAACCTTTTTTAGCCATAAACACTATTCCTCCTAAACTTATTTTCATTTTATTATTATATCATAATAGTATTTTATTATTTACTTTCATTTTCATCAATATGGTCTTTTATTTCTAATATCTCTTCATTTACTATGTTCTTTAATATCTCTTCACCAATATCCTTTTTCTCTTTAACTTCAAGATTTATATCTTTGACTTCTGATGTCAATACTATTTTTACATTAAAGCTTCTATTTAAAACATCTCTTATTGTTTTTTCTAAATAATCTATTGTATCTTGGGAGTTCAGTCTAGTTTTTGCAAAATCAAATTTATCATCAAATATAACATACAACATATTGGAATATACATTAAAGCTTTTTACCTCACTTAAAAGTGCGTATATTGGCATTTTTTTATCTTTTTTAATTTGTTTAAGTATATTCTTCCAAGATGTCTCTATAAGTATAACGTCCTCATTTTTTACATCTTCATAAACTACATTTTCTTGTTTTACATCTATTTCTCTATTGACCTCATACTCTTTTTCTTTACTATAGCCAATTTTTTCAACCTTAAAGCTCCCCAGTTCAATCATTTTTTCTAAGTTCTCAACTCTTTTTATAAGAGCTTCTTTACTTTCATCAAACATTGGTTGAGCAATCTTCATTATAGTTATTTCCACTAAAACCCTTGGATTTGAAGATGACTTTATGTCATCTTGAGTTGATGATAATATATTTAAAATCCTTATTAAATCATTTATATCTATATTTTTAGACTGAAATTTAAGTTGTTCTATAATTTCTTCTGGCAATGAAATTATCTCATCCAATTCTGATGAAACCTTACATACCATTAAGTTTCTAAAATGGTCAATTAAATCATTTATAAGATTTCTTATATCTTTCCCCCATAAAACGAATTCATTTAATATCTCAATAGATTTTTTAGTATCTTGCTCTACAATACATTGAGACAATTCAAATAATTGTTCTATATTGACACTTCCCATCAATTCAACAACATCTTTATAATCTATCTTGTTTTCTCCAAATGATATACATTGGTCTAATATGCTAAGTGCATCTCTAAGAGCCCCTTGAGAATTTCTAGCTATTAAATTAAGAGCTTTATCATCTATATCAATGCCTTCATCTTCACAAATCTTTTTCATTCTAATAGTCATATCTTTAACAGTAACTCTTTTAAAATCGTATCTTTGGCATCTCGATAAAATAGTTGCAGGTATCTTATGAGGCTCAGTAGTAGCTAATATAAAGATTACATATGAGGGAGGCTCCTCTAATGTCTTTAATAACGCATTAAAAGCTCCTTGAGACAACATATGAACTTCATCTATTATATATACTTTATATTTAGCATTAGCTGGAGAATATTTCACACTTTCTCTAAGCTCTCTTATATCATCCACACTGTTATTTGATGCTGCATCTATCTCTACAACATCCATCGTATTATCCTTTAATATAGATTCGCATATCTCACACTCATTACATGGCTCTTCATTTATTTTATTCAAACAGTTCACTGCTCTTGAAAAAATCTTTGCAGTAGATGTCTTACCAGTACCTCTTGTGCCACAAAACAAATAAGCATGTCCTATATTATCATTATATATTTGATTTTTTAAAGTCTTAATAATATGCTCTTGACCAATAACGTCCTCAAACTTTTGTGGTCTATATGCTCTATATAATGCTTTATGCATCTTTTTACCTCTCTTTAGCAAAATTAATAAAAAAATCCCTCATTATCTAAGGGATTAGTCTTTTATATATTAAATGCTGTACACCATCTATCGACTTAATTCCATAGGCGTTACCAAAACAGTTAGCTCAACTTAGGCACCCCCACGGCACACAAAAGTGATCACTTACCGCTGCTTCCTTCCGGATCTGACGGGGTTCATGAGCTTTCATTGCGCAGGACCTAAGCATCAACACCACTTATTTAGGGCGGCCCTACAGAAAATAAGCCTTTAGATGGAATTCAATCCTGCTATAGCGGATTGCAGGTTACAGGGCACCGCTACCTCCCCATCTAGTACAGCAAAATTACAACCATATTTAATTACTTTTATTGTTTCTGGCGGAGAGAGTGGGATTTGAACCCACGATACAGTTTTACCCATATACTCGCTTTCCAGGCGAGCGCCTTCGACCACTCGACCATCTCTCCTTAATCTCTTTTTCTTAATGCCTTAAAAAATTCTTGCAATATGATCGAGCATTCTTCTTGCAAAACATCAAAAGCTACTTTTACATTATTATTATTAAAATAATCTAATTTGAACTCATGCTGTTTTTCTATATATGAATTTTTTACATGTCTTGTCCCTATTATAAGCTTTTTTATTCTAGAATTAACTATTGCACCACTACACATTATGCAAGGTTCCATTGTAACATATAAATCACAATCAGTCAACCTCCAACCACCTAATTTTTCTGATGCTTGTTTTATCGCTAAAATTTCCGCATGAGCTGTAGAATCTTTTAACGTTTCTGTAAGGTTATGAGCTCTAGCTATTATTTGATTATCTTTAACTATAATAGCACCTATTGGTATTTCTCTTTTATTATATGCTTTCAATGCTTCTTTCAATGCTTCTTTCATATAAAATGAACTTTCCATAATTCCTCCCAAAACTTATAACAAACTTATCTTATCATAATTCATTTTATAATTCAACTTAATTTTTATTTTGTTTATTTAATTATTACTATATATAGCTATAGTTTCTTTAAATTAGTTCTAAAATAATTTTTAGATATTTATATAATAGTTGTTTTATAAAGATATTTAGTATTTTATGATGAAAATTCTGTTATATGAATTAACATAAAAAAACTATGAAATTTAATATTTATAATAATTTCATAGCTTTTTTAATTTATTATTTACTTATAATATATTTTCTACATTAAAACATATTTCTACATATACAATATTAATATAAAATTATCTTATAACATCAACACCCATATAAGGTCTTAATTCTTCTGGAACTACTACAGAACCATCTGCTTGCTGATAATTTTCTAATATAGCAGCTAAACATCTTCCTATAGCTAATCCAGAACCATTTAAAGTATGAACATATTCCGCTTTTGATTTTTTATCTCTTTTAAATCTTATTCCTGCTCTTCTAGCTTGGAAATCTTCAAAGTTTGAACAAGAAGATATTTCTACATATCTATTGTAACTTGGCATCCAAACTTCTAAATCATATTTAAATGCAGCTGTGAATCCTAAATCTCCTGTACATATTTTTACAACTCTATATGGAAGACCTAACATTTGTAGCATAGTTTCAGCATCATGAGTTAATGATTCTAATTCATCATAAGAATCTTCTGGCTTAACAAATTTAACTAACTCAACTTTATTAAATTGATGTTGTCTAACTAAGCCTCTTGTGTCTCTTCCTGCTGAACCTGCTTCAGATCTAAAGCAAGGAGTATATGCACAATATTTAATTGGAAGTTCTGCGACATCTAATATTTCATTAGCATGTATATTAGTAACTGGTACTTCAGCTGTTGGTATTAAGAAATACTCTAGCCCTTCTATTTTAAACATATCTTCTTCAAATTTAGGAAGTTGACCAGTACCTATAAAGCTATTTTTATTAGCCATAAATGGAGGTAAAACTTCTGTATAGCCATGCTTAGCTGTATGAGTATTTAAAAAGAAATTCATTAAAGATCTTTCTAATCTAGCTCCTAACCCCCTATATAAAGTAAATCTTGAACCAGTTATTTTGCCGGCTCTTTCAAAATCTAATATACCTAGACCAGTACCTATATCCCAATGCGCTTTATGCTCAAAATCAAATTTAGTAGGTTCTCCCCAAGTTCTTATTTGAACATTGTCTTCATCCGTTTCACCTTGTGGTACTTCTGGATGAGGAACATTTGGTATTCTCATTAATGTATATTCCATTTTTGCTTCTACTTCTTTTACTTTCTCATCAATACCTTTTATCTTATCTGATAGCTCTTTTAATCTTGCCTTTTCTTCTGTTACATCTTTTCCTTCTTTTATTAATTGTGGTATTTTTTTAGAATTTACATTTAATTCATTTTTCATAACTTCAACTTCTTGAAGTATTTCTCTTCTTTTATTATCTAATTCCACTACAGCATCAAGGTCAAATTCTTTTTCACCTCTTCTTTCCATAGCTTTTTTGATATCATCTAAATTTTCTCTTATTCTTTTAATATCTAACATATTAATTCCTCCTAATAATTTTGATAATATAAATTATAATTCCAATTTAATTTACAAATATTATAACTGTAAACTTTTAGTTTAAACAAATTTGAAAAATAAAAAAAGACCTCCGTTTACCCTATAAAAGGGACGAAAATCTTTTATCCGCGTTGCCACCCTAATTGACTATACTAAAATGTATAATCCTCTCAGACCTATAACGTAGGTAAACGTCTAGCTTTAACTAGAAGCTCTAGAGTAGATTCAAAAACCATTGTAATGAGTTTTCACCATCCACTCATTCTCTGAATACAATCTGTTTTTTACTATTTTCCTTCACAGCTTTTTAACTAATTGTTTTATTTGATAATCATTATATTATATATATTAACATGTTTCAATACTATTATTCAAATTTTTTTAGAATTTCTTTAATTTTTTATATTAAATTCAAATTTTTTATTTAATTAAGATGTTATCTTTTATCTATTGTATTTAAATTACTTGTATTATTAAATAATAATGAAGATGGAATAAATGGAACTTTTATATTATTTTCATCAAACTTATTTTTGACTTTTTCCATTACATCAAAGTATACATCCCAGTAATCATCAGTTTTTACCCAAGGTCTAGCAACTATTTGTAAAGTATTATTTCCTATAGAATTTAAACCTATAATAGGCTTTGGATCGTCCAATATTCTTTTTTCATTTATAAAAATTTCATTTAATATAGACTTAACTATATCTATATCACTATCATATGAAATATTATATGAAAAATCTATTCTTCTTTTATTCTGATGTGTGTAATTAATTATATTATTACTTGTCAGTTGAAAATTGGGTATAATTATAGTTTTATTATCTGGAGTTTTAAGAACAGTACTAAATATCTGTATATCAGAAACTGTACCTTCTACACCTGAACCTTGAATATAATCACCTATATTAAATGGCTTAAAAAATAAAATAATCATACCTGAACCTAGATTTGATAATATTTCTTTAAAGGCTAATCCTATACTAAATCCAGCAGCTCCTAACACAGCTACAACTGATGTAGTTTGTATCCCTATAATACCTAAACTTATCAATGATATAATAGACAACATAGATATATATATTCCATATACAATAAAATTATTTACACCTTTACTCATTCCATATTTGATTAGAAACTTTGAAACCATCTTTCTTACTATTTTAGATATATAGATACCTATTACAAATACAATTATTGCATATATAATATTTGGTATATTATCACTAAAGTTATTGAGCATGTTTTCTAAAGTTCTCTTAGTTATATTACTATTTGTTGAGGCAGTCTTAGCCAATGATAAAAAATTCATTTAACTCCTCCTTATGATAATATTCCTTTGTCCTCTAACTTTTTTATTATAGCCTCTATAGTTTCTTCTTTTAGCGCCTCAATTGTATGAATATGGCTACATTCTGTCAGAACTGATAACTGTTTAAATTCATTTGTCTCAACCTTCTTCATAAAATTATCTATATCCATTTTAGAATAAATATTAAGTTCTGCAGTTATCTGACCATATGTTGGATGATTTACAATGACATCTTTTATAATACCACCTAAATCTACAATAATCTTTAACTCATCATAAATTTCTTTAGAATTTTTATGGTTTTTACATTTTACTTGTTTTGTAAAATATGGTTGATTATATATTATATATCCTTGAGGTGTAGCTATTATTTCAAATCCTCTAGCTCTTATAAGTGCTATATCTTGTACTATTACTTGTCTACTTACATTTAATATCTCAGCTAACACTCCACCTTTTACAGGACACTTAGATTCTTTCAAAATATCTATTAATTTACTTCTTCTTTCATGAGAGTTCATATTACACCTTCTTTCTAAATCAAAAACTTTACCTATACTATATAATTCTATATTTTATCTTATTATAAATCAATATTGACTTTATATTCTATTTAATCTTAACTTTTATAACAAATAAAAAAAGACTAAGTGGCTACGTCCTACTCTCCCAGGCAGTTTCCCACCAAGTACCATCAGCGCTAGAGAGCTTAACTTCTGTGTTCGGAATGGGAACAGGTGTATCCTCTCTGCTATTGTAACCACATAATCTCTATGCTTAATATTTCTATTAAGTTTTAGTAAGTTTTTAGAATCTAGTAACACTAGTTTCTTTAGAGTTAACACTCTAAAAACTACATATATATATTAATTAATGAACATCAAATAAATATTGGTCAAGTCCTCGACCTATTAGTATCGATAAGCTAAATACATTACTGCACTTACACCTTCGACCTATCAACCAGATAGTCTTTCTGGGGTCTTACCCTTGCGGTGGGAAATCTTATCTTGAAGTTGGCTTCGCGCTTAGATGCTTTCAGCGCTTATCCATTCCGTACATAGCTACCCAGCCATGCCCTTGGCAGGACAACTGGTACACCAGAGGTACGTCCATCCCGGTCCTCTCGTACTAAGGACAGGTCTTCTCAAATTTCCTACGCCTGCGACGGATAGGGACCGAACTGTCTCACGACGTTCTGAACCCAGCTCGCGTACCACTTTAATGGGCGAACAGCCCAACCCTTGGGACCTACTACAGCCCCAGGATGTGATGAGCCGACATCGAGGTGCCAAACCTCCCCGTCGATGTGGACTCTTGGGGGAGATAAGCCTGTTATCCCCAGGGTAGCTTTTATCCGTTGAGCGATGGCCCTTCCACGCAGAACCACCGGATCACTAAGTCCGATTTTCATCCTTGCTCGACCTGTATGTCTTGCAATCAAGCTCTCTTTTGCCTTTACACTCTACGTACGATTTCCGACCGTACTGAGAGAACCTTTGAGCGCCTCCGTTACCTTTTGGGAGGCGACCGCCCCAGTCAAACTGCCCACCTGACAGTGTCCCAAGACCAGATTCATGGCCTATGGTTAGAGTCCCAGTACTACAAGGGTGGTATCCCAAGGATGGCTCCGCCAAAACTGGCGTCCTGGTTTCAAAGCCTCCCACCTATCCTGTACATGTAGTACCAAGACCCAATGTCAAGCTACAGTAAAGCTCCATGGGGTCTTTCCGTCCTGTCGCAGGTATCCGGCATCTTCACCGGAATTACAATTTCACCGAGTCTGTTGTTGAGACAGTGCCCAAATCGTTACGCCTTTCGTGCGGGTCGGAACTTACCCGACAAGGAATTTCGCTACCTTAGGACCGTTATAGTTACGGCCGCCGTTTACTGGGGCTTAAGTTCACTGCTTCGATTGCTCTAACAGATCCCCTTAACCTTCCAGCACCGGGCAGGCGTCAGCTCCTATACATCGTCTTGCGACTTAGCAGAAACCTATGTTTTTGGTAAACAGTCGCTTGGGCCTATTCTCTGCGGCCACCGGATGGTGGCACCCCTTATCCCTAAGTTACGGGGTCATTTTGCCGAGTTCCTTAACAACAGTTCTCTCGCTGGCCTTAGGATACTCTCCTCACCCACCTGTGTCGGTTTGCGGTACGGGTACCTTTAACCTCGATAGAGACTTTTCTTGACAGTGTGAAATCAGCTACTTCGCTACTAAATTTCGCTCCCCATCACATCCCAGCATTATCAAAGCGGATTTACCTACTCTGACTGCCTCAATGCTTGGGCACACATAACCAACAGTGTGCTTAGCTTATCCTACTGTGTCATCCCATCTCTCAAACGGTTATCGGTAGTACAGGAATATCAACCTGTTGTCCATCACCTACGCCTTTCGGCCTCAGCTTAGGTCCCGACTAACCCAGGGCGGACGAACCTTCCCCTGGAAACCTTGGGTTTACGGCCTGTGGGATTCTCACCCACATCTCGCTACTCATGCCAACATTCTCACTCCCATACTGTCCACATGTCCTTACGGTCATGCTTCAACCCGTATGGGAAGCTCCCCTACCCATCATAATGATGCCGTAGCTTCGGTAGTAAGTTTTAGCCCCGGAAATCTTCGGCGCAGGATCACTCGACCAGTGAGCTATTACGCACTCTTTGAATGAGTGGCTGCTTCTAAGCCAACATCCTGGTTGTCTGTGCAATCCCACATCCTTTACCACTTAACTTACATTTAGGGACCTTAGCTGACGATCTGGGCTGTTGCCCTTTCGACTATGAATCTTATCACCCACAGTCTGACTCCCAAGTATAAGATGACGGCATTCGGAGTTTGATAGTCTTCGGTAGGTGCAATACCCCCTAGGACATTCAGTGCTCTACCTCCGTATCTCTCACCTTGAGGCTAGCCCTAAAGCTATTTCGGGGAGAACCAGCTATCTCCGGGCTCGATTGGAATTTCACCGCTACCCACAAGTCATCCCCGAGCTTTTCAACGCTCGTGGGTTCGGACCTCCACGAAATTTTACTTTCGCTTCATCCTGCTCATGGGTAGGTCGCCCGGTTTCGGGTCTACGTCAAGTAACTGAACGCTCAGTTAAAACTCGCTTTCGCTACGGCTCCACACCTTAAGTGCTTAACCTTGCTACTTAACGTAACTCGTTGGCCCGTTCTACAAAAAGTACGCGGTCACACAAGAAATGTGCTTCCACAGCTTGTAAGTGCAGGGTTTCAGGTTCTATTTCACTCCCCTCCCGGGGTTCTTTTCACCTTTCCCTCACGGTACTATACGCTATCGGTCACTAGGTAGTATTTAGCCTTGGAGGGTGGTCCCTCCTGCTTCCCACAGGGTTTCACGTGTCCCGTGGTACTCTGGATCATATCTGAAGTCTTCTCGTTTAACATACAGGACTATTACCTTCTGTGGTGGGTCTTTCCAAACCTCTTCAATTACAATACCTCTTCGTTATGATATGTCCACAACCCCAATAAAGAAAACTTTATTGGTTTGGGCTAATCCGCGTTCGCTCGCCGCTACTTACGGAATCGAATTTCTTTCTCTTCCTTCAGGTACTTAGATGTTTCAGTTCCCTGAGTTCCCCTCATTAAGCTATGTATTCACTCAATGATACTTAGACATTACTCTAAGTGAGTTTCCTCATTCGGAAATCTTCGGATCAAAGTTTACGTGCAACTCCCCGAAGCTTATCGCAGCTTATCACGTCCTTCATCGGCTCCTAGTGCCAAGGCATCCGCCCTGCACCCTTAATAACTTGACCAGTTAAAAATGTTTGATAGATTAAAGTCTATCAACTTGATAATTTTAAAAAGTTATCAGCTTTATATATTACAAATTAGATGTCATATCACTAAATATATATGCAGTTTTCAAAGTGCTAAAGCACATCGCCAACGGATAAATCCCGTTGCTTAAAGTGCTAACGCACGTCGCCAACAAACAAACTTCACATGCGTTCAGTTTATTATGTTGCTTAAAGTGCTGACACACAAAGCTTGTATAAAGTTAAGCTATAAGTGCATGTAAGAGGCTATTAGATAAATCAAAGATTTAGGTAATACACTCTTAAATGGTGGAGATGAGGAGAGTCGAACTCCTGACCCCTTGCTTGCAAGGCAAGTGCTCTCCCAACTGAGCTACACCCCCATATATGAAGTTCATAAAGAACTCTCAAAATTAAACAGTAGGTAATTCTCCTTAGAAAGGAGGTGATCCAGCCGCACCTTCCGATACGGCTACCTTGTTACGACTTCACCCCAGTTATTGATTCCACCTTCGACGACTTCTTCCAAAAGGTTAGATAATCGGCTTCGGGCGTCTCCAACTCCCGTGGTGTGACGGGCGGTGTGTACAAGACCCGGGAACGCATTCACCGCAGCATTCTGATCTGCGATTACTAGTAACTCCAGCTTCATGTAGGCGAGTTTCAGCCTACAATCCGAACTGAGAGTAGCTTTAAGGGATTAGCTCCACCTTACGGCTTGGCAACCCTCTGTACTGCCCATTGTAGCACGTGTGTAGCCCTAAGCATAAGGGGCATGATGATTTGACGTCATCCCCACCTTCCTCCAGGTTATCCCTGGCAGTCTCTCTAGAGTGCCCAACTTAATGATGGCAACTAAAGACAAGGGTTGCGCTCGTTGCGGGACTTAACCCAACATCTCACGACACGAGCTGACGACAACCATGCACCACCTGTCACCAATGTCCCCGAAGGGAACTCTCCGATTAAGGAGATGTCATTGGGATGTCAAGCTTAGGTAAGGTTCTTCGCGTTGCTTCGAATTAAACCACATGCTCCGCTACTTGTGCGGGTCCCCGTCAATTCCTTTGAGTTTCACTCTTGCGAGCGTACTTCCCAGGCGGAGTACTTAATGCGTTAGCTGCGGCACCGAAGGGGGTAACCTCCGACACCTAGTACTCATCGTTTACAGCGTGGACTACCAGGGTATCTAATCCTGTTTGCTCCCCACGCTTTCGTGCCTCAGCGTCAGTTACAGTCCAGAGAGCCGCCTTCGCAACTGGTGTTCCTCCTAATATCTACGCATTTCACCGCTACACTAGGAATTCCACTCTCCTCTCCTGCACTCAAGTCTCCCAGTTTCAAGAGCTTACTACGGTTGAGCCGTAGCCTTTCACTCCTGACTTGAAAGACCGCCTACGCACCCTTTACGCCCAGTAAATCCGGATAACGCTAGCCCCCTACGTATTACCGCGGCTGCTGGCACGTAGTTAGCCGGGGCTTCCTCCTCAAGTACCGTCATTATCTTCCTTGAGGACAGAGTTTTACGACCCGAAGGCCTTCATCACTCACGCGGCGTTGCTGCATCAGGCTTTCGCCCATTGTGCAATATTCCCCACTGCTGCCTCCCGTAGGAGTTTGGACCGTGTCTCAGTTCCAATGTGGCCGATCACCCTCTCAGGTCGGCTACTGATCGTCGCCTTGGTAAGCCGTTACCTTACCAACTAGCTAATCAGACGCGGGTCCATCCTGTACTGGCTCACCTTTGATATTCAAGAGATGCCTCTCAAATATGTTATCCCGTATTAGCATACCTTTCGGTATGTTATCCGTGTGTACAGGGTAGGTTACCCACGCGTTACTCACCCGTCCGCCGCTCTTTACCGAAGTAAATCGCTCAACTTGCATGTGTTAGGCACGCCGCCAGCGTTCATCCTGAGCCAGGATCAAACTCTCAAATAAAAGTTTATCAGGCTCAGATACTATTGTTATCAAAATATCTGGCTTTATGGTTTGTTTCTTGTTTATAAATTAACCTACTGTTTAATTTTCAAAGTTCTTTAAATTATTGTGGTGGGCCATCAGGGACTCGAACCCCAGACCTACCGGTTATGAGCCGGGCGCTCTAACCAACTGAGCTAATGGCCCACAATAATTTGTGGTGCCGAAGACCGGAATCGAACCGGTACGAGAGGTAAGTCCCGCAGGATTTTAAGTCCTGTGCGTCTGCCAGTTCCGCCACTTCGGCACATTACCTGGCTATGTCCTACTCTCCCAGGCAGTTTCCCACCAAGTACCATCAGCGCTAGAGAGCTTAACTTCTGTGTTCGAAATGGGAACAGGTGTATCCTCTCTGCTATTATAACCAGATTATTATCTAAATTTTAATTTAACTTTTTTCTAAGACAAGTATTATAATAACATCTTTATCTTATTGTGTCAACACTTTTTTCATTCGATTTTTTAGTTTATAAAACTATTAAAAATCTATACTTTTTGATAAGTTTAAACATATAAAGTTAGCACTCTAAAAACTACATATATAAATCAAAGATTTAGGTAATATACTCTTAAATGGTGAAGATGAGGAGAGTTGAACTCTTGACCCCTTGCTTGCAAGGCAAGTGCTCTCCCAACTGAGCTACACCTCTACATATAAAGTTTATCAAAAACTTTCAAAATTAAGCAGTAGGCAATTCTTCTTAGAAAGGAGGTGATTCAGCCGCACCTTCCTCCAAGTTATCCCTGGCAGTCTCTCTAGAGTGCCCAACTTAATGATGGCAACTAAAGACAAGGATTGCGCTCGTTGCAGGACTTAACCCAATATCTCACGACACTAGCTAACGACAACCATACACCACCTGTCACTAATGTCCCCGAAGGAAACTCTCCGATTAAGGAGATGTCATTGGGATGTCAGGCTTAGGTAAGGTTCTTCGCGTTGCTTCGAATTAAACCACATACTCCGCTACTTATACGGGTTCCCGTCAATTCCTTTGAGTTTCACTCTTGTGAGCGTACTTCCCAGGCGAAGTACTTAATGCGTTAGCTTCAACACCAAAGGGGGTAACCCCCGACACCTAATACTCATCATTTACAGCGTGGACTACCAGAGTTCTACGGACACACACAAACCACATAGAAAGGGAAATTGTGCTATCTCTGCTATTAGTTGTACAACTTTTTTCATTAAAGAAATCTACACATCTCACACTTTTTTCTACTTTATCAACTTAATTATAATTGTAAGAATTTCATTTATTTTTAAGAAACGCTTTATAGACTTATATATTTTATTTTGATATAATTACTATCAAATAATCTATCTGAGATTGTGGGAC
Organism: Clostridioides sp. ES-S-0054-01; assembly: GCA_021561035.1. Lineage (NCBI taxonomy): Bacteria > Bacillati > Bacillota > Clostridia > Peptostreptococcales > Peptostreptococcaceae > Clostridioides > Clostridioides sp. ES-S-0054-01. The sequence goes on along the minus strand of CP067346.1, from coordinate 17,589 downwards.
AAATTTATATGGACATTGTACAAAATACAAAAACAAGTGTCAATATTCAACTTGGGTTTTGGGATTAGATTAAAGATTTATTACAAATCGACCCTGTTTTTATTTTGGGAGCTATATTAATAGGAATTTTTTTAATAATGATATTTAAAAGGAACAATAGTACTCCTAAATGTCGAACATCAATCTTATCATTGGTCATGTACTACTATTTATGCCTTATATTTACAAAAATTGTTGGTATTCCTACAATTAGTTAATTTAGCCAATTATCACAATTAGGAGAACCTTTCTTTAATCCAAACATCAAACTAATTCCATTCAGTGATGGATTTAGTTTGAGTTTCTTACTAAACATTTTTCTTTTTATCCCTTTAGGATTTTTGTGCCCCATGATAAGCAGAATATATGAACGTGCTCAAAACGCGATTTTACTTGGAACAGGTTTATCTTTGTTTATTGAAATTATTCAACTATTCACATTATATAGAGCCAGCAATGTTAATGATTTGCTCACAAATGTTCTTGGAACAATAATTGGTTATTTGTGCTTTAGATTAATTGTAAAACTAAAAATTGTAAAGTCAAATTATAACCAAGATTCTAAAATGAATGATTTATCCCAATATTTGCCATTCGCCATTATGGCAGTAACTTTTGTAATAGAATTTTTCAGACCTCATATAGTATGATAACCCAAATTGTGTCAGACTTTCCCAACACCTAGTGAGGTAAAGGAGATACAATGATTCCTTTTCGATTTCTCTGATAAATTCGTCTATTGGTACTTTGAGGTAATCTGGCTTTTCTTCATAGCATTTTTGTTTGCTGAGTAGATAAGTAGTGTGATTTTCGGCTCATAAGTTTCCGTATCTTGTCCCCTGTCAGCCACCACATATCTACAAGATGTTCAGAATGTAAAGTTGTGTATGAAGCCAAACTCCCTTGATGAATATTTGCAGAAAAACCGAGACTGGCTCATAAAGAATGTAGCAGCCAGTATTAAAATGCAGTGGGATAAAATGACAAACCGCGAAAATGGAATTTTAGAGGAAATTTCACACGCACGTTTAAATAAAAAACAACGCTTAGCCTTGGAAACTTTTGAAAAACATCAGGAATTGAAAAAATATTTATAGAGAAAAGAAAATTGATATAAAACAGTACATAGAACAAAAAAGAATTTCAAAAGAACATTTTTAAGAACATGGCAAACACATTTCGAAACGAGGGTTGAAAATCTTATCTCCGCAGACAAGCTACAATGTTCTATGTCCAAAAGCCATCATTTAGAATTAACCGAACCACAGAATTACTGGCTTCTATTAAGAGCTTGCTTGTTTATATTGAAAATGCTACACTTTCTTCATCAGAAATGGCACCGCATATAGAAATGACAAAACTTGTATCTGGTAAGACCATTGAGGAAGATATGAGTATCTGGAATCGCTTTATATCTGATTCAGAGATAGCTACCATGTAGATTGCGAACATCAAGTCAAAGCATTTGATGAAACTATTCCAATCTTGGACAGGAAACGGGAAGATTACCCGAAAGGAAATCCATATTACAGTATACGGATGGAACATTTACCAGAAGAGGGTGTTGCAATCCTATACAAAATGAAAAATGCTTCAAACCCAATATTTATTAGGGTTTGAAGCATCTCAAATGCCGCAGACCGGAATCGAACCGGTACGAGAGGTAAGTCCCGCAGAATTTTAAGTCCTGTTCGTCTGCCAGTTCCACTACTTTGCACATCACCTGGCTATGTCCTACTCTCCCAGGCAGTTTCCCACCAAGTACCATCAGCGCTAGAGAGCTTAACTTCTGTGTTCGGAATGGGAACAGGTGTATCCTCTCTGCTATTATAACCAGATTATTGTCTAAATTTTAATTTAACTTTTTCTAAGATACGTATTATAACAATATCTTTGTCTCATTGTATCAATACTTTTTTCATTTGATTTTTTAGTTTATAAAACTATTAAAACTCTATAATCTTTGACAAGTTTAAATATATAAAATTAACACTCTAAAAGCCACACATATATCTTAGTGAATGAACATCAAGTAAATATTGGTCAAGTCCTCGACCTATTAGTATCGATAAGCTAAATACATTGCTGCACTTACACCTTCGACCTATCAACCAGATAGTCTTTCTGGGGTCTTACCCTTGCGGTGGGAAATCTTATCTTGAAGTTGGCTTCGCGCTTAGATGCTTTCAGCGCTTATCCATTCCGTACATAGCTACCCAGCCATGCCCTTGGCAGGACAACTGGTACACCAGAGGTACGTCCATCCCGGTCCTCTCGTACTAAGGACAGGTCTTCTCAAATTTCCTACGCCTGCGACGGATAGGGACCGAACTGTCTCACGACGTTCTGAACCCAGCTCGCGTACCACTTTAATGGGCGAACAGCCCAACCCTTGGGACCTACTACAGCCCCAGGATGTGATGAGCCGACATCGAGGTGCCAAACCTCCCCGTCGATGTGGACTCTTGGGGGAGATAAGCCTGTTATCCCCAGGGTAGCTTTTATCCGTTGAGCGATGGCCCTTCCACGCAGAACCACCGGATCACTAAGTCCGATTTTCATCCTTGCTCGACCTGTATGTCTTGCAATCAAGCTCTCTTTTGCCTTTACACTCTACGTACGATTTCCGACCGTACTGAGAGAACCTTTGAGCGCCTCCGTTACCTTTTGGGAGGCGACCGCCCCAGTCAAACTGCCCACCTGACAGTGTCCCAAGACCAGATTCATGGCCTATGGTTAGAGTCCCAGTACTACAAGGGTGGTATCCCAAGGATGGCTCCGCCAAAACTGGCGTCCTGGTTTCAAAGCCTCCCACCTATCCTGTACATGTAGTACCAAGACCCAATGTCAAGCTACAGTAAAGCTCCATGGGGTCTTTCCGTCCTGTCGCAGGTATCCGGCATCTTCACCGGAATTACAATTTCACCGAGTCTGTTGTTGAGACAGTGCCCAAATCGTTACGCCTTTCGTGCGGGTCGGAACTTACCCGACAAGGAATTTCGCTACCTTAGGACCGTTATAGTTACGGCCGCCGTTTACTGGGGCTTAAGTTCACTGCTTCGATTGCTCTAACAGATCCCCTTAACCTTCCAGCACCGGGCAGGCGTCAGCTCCTATACATCGTCTTGCGACTTAGCAGAAACCTATGTTTTTGGTAAACAGTCGCTTGGGCCTATTCTCTGCGGCCACCGGATGGTGGCACCCCTTATCCCTAAGTTACGGGGTCATTTTGCCGAGTTCCTTAACAACAGTTCTCTCGCTGGCCTTAGGATACTCTCCTCACCCACCTGTGTCGGTTTGCGGTACGGGTACCTTTAACCTCGATAGAGACTTTTCTTGACAGTGTGAAATCAGCTACTTCGCTACTAAATTTCGCTCCCCATCACATCCCAGCATTATCAAAGCGGATTTACCTACTCTGACTGCCTCAATGCTTGGGCACACATAACCAACAGTGTGCTTAGCTTATCCTACTGTGTCATCCCATCTCTCAAACGGTTATCGGTAGTACAGGAATATCAACCTGTTGTCCATCACCTACGCCTTTCGGCCTCAGCTTAGGTCCCGACTAACCCAGGGCGGACGAACCTTCCCCTGGAAACCTTGGGTTTACGGCCTGTGGGATTCTCACCCACATCTCGCTACTCATGCCAACATTCTCACTCCCATACTGTCCACATGTCCTTACGGTCATGCTTCAACCCGTATGGGAAGCTCCCCTACCCATCATAATGATGCCGTAGCTTCGGTAGTAAGTTTTAGCCCCGGAAATCTTCGGCGCAGGATCACTCGACCAGTGAGCTATTACGCACTCTTTGAATGAGTGGCTGCTTCTAAGCCAACATCCTGGTTGTCTGTGCAATCCCACATCCTTTACCACTTAACTTACATTTAGGGACCTTAGCTGACGATCTGGGCTGTTGCCCTTTCGACTATGAATCTTATCACCCACAGTCTGACTCCCAAGTATAAGATGACGGCATTCGGAGTTTGATAGTCTTCGGTAGGTGCAATACCCCCTAGGACATTCAGTGCTCTACCTCCGTATCTCTCACCTTGAGGCTAGCCCTAAAGCTATTTCGGGGAGAACCAGCTATCTCCGGGCTCGATTGGAATTTCACCGCTACCCACAAGTCATCCCCGAGCTTTTCAACGCTCGTGGGTTCGGACCTCCACGAAATTTTACTTTCGCTTCATCCTGCTCATGGGTAGGTCGCCCGGTTTCGGGTCTACGTCAAGTAACTGAACGCTCAGTTAAAACTCGCTTTCGCTACGGCTCCACACCTTAAGTGCTTAACCTTGCTACTTAACGTAACTCGTTGGCCCGTTCTACAAAAAGTACGCGGTCACACAAGAAATGTGCTTCCACAGCTTGTAAGTGCAGGGTTTCAGGTTCTATTTCACTCCCCTCCCGGGGTTCTTTTCACCTTTCCCTCACGGTACTATACGCTATCGGTCACTAGGTAGTATTTAGCCTTGGAGGGTGGTCCCTCCTGCTTCCCACAGGGTTTCACGTGTCCCGTGGTACTCTGGATCATATCTGAAGTCTTCTCGTTTAACATACAGGACTATTACCTTCTGTGGTGGGTCTTTCCAAACCTCTTCAATTACGATACCTCTTCGTTATGATATGTCCGCAACCCCAATAAAGAAAACTTTATTGGTTTGGGCTAATCCGCGTTCGCTCGCCGCTACTTACGGAATCGAATTTCTTTCTCTTCCTTCAGGTACTTAGATGTTTCAGTTCCCTGAGTTCCCCTCATTAAGCTATGTATTCACTCAATGATACTTAGACATTACTCTAAGTGAGTTTCCTCATTCGGAAATCTTCGGATCAAAGTTTACGTGCAACTCCCCGAAGCTTATCGCAGCTTATCACGTCCTTCATCGGCTCCTAGTGCCAAGGCATCCGCCCTGCACCCTTAATAACTTGACCAGTTAAAAAGGTTTGATAGATTAAAGTCTATCAACTTGATAATTTTAAAAAGTTATCAGCTTTATATATTACAAATTAGATGTCATATCACTAAATATATATGCAGTTTTCAAAGTGCTAACGCACAGCGTCAACGAACAACCTTCGTATACACTCAGATTATTCCGTTACTTAAAGTGCTAACGCACGTCGCCAACAAACAAACTTCACATGCGTTCAGTTTATTCTGTTGCTTAAAGTGCTAACAATGAGTATTCGTAAAAACGAACCCTCAAAATTAAACAGTAGGTAATTCTCCTTAGAAAGGAGGTGATCCAGCCGCACCTTCCGATACGGCTACCTTGTTACGACTTCACCCCAGTTATTGATTCCACCTTCGACGACTTCTTCCAAAAGGTTAGATAATCGGCTTCGGGCGTCTCCAACTCCCGTGGTGTGACGGGCGGTGTGTACAAGACCCGGGAACGCATTCACCGCAGCATTCTGATCTGCGATTACTAGTAACTCCAGCTTCATGTAGGCGAGTTTCAGCCTACAATCCGAACTGAGAGTAGCTTTAAGGGATTAGCTCCACCTTACGGCTTGGCAACCCTCTGTACTACCCATTGTAGCACGTGTGTAGCCCTAAGCATAAGGGGCATGATGATTTGACGTCATCCCCACCTTCCTCCAGGTTATCCCTGGCAGTCTCTCTAGAGTGCCCAACTTAATGATGGCAACTAAAGACAAGGGTTGCGCTCGTTGCGGGACTTAACCCAACATCTCACGACACGAGCTGACGACAACCATGCACCACCTGTCACCAATGTCCCCGAAGGGAACTCTCCGATTAAGGAGATGTCATTGGGATGTCAAGCTTAGGTAAGGTTCTTCGCGTTGCTTCGAATTAAACCACATGCTCCGCTACTTGTGCGGGTCCCCGTCAATTCCTTTGAGTTTCACTCTTGCGAGCGTACTTCCCAGGCGGAGTACTTAATGCGTTAGCTGCGGCACCGAAGGGGGTAACCCCCGACACCTAGTACTCATCGTTTACAGCGTGGACTACCAGGGTATCTAATCCTGTTTGCTCCCCACGCTTTCGTGCCTCAGCGTCAGTTACAGTCCAGAGAGCCGCCTTCGCAACTGGTGTTCCTCCTAATATCTACGCATTTCACCGCTACACTAGGAATTCCACTCTCCTCTCCTGCACTCAAGTCTCCCAGTTTCAAGAGCTTACTACGGTTGAGCCGTAGCCTTTCACTCCTGACTTGAAAGACCGCCTACGCACCCTTTACGCCCAGTAAATCCGGATAACGCTAGCCCCCTACGTATTACCGCGGCTGCTGGCACGTAGTTAGCCGGGGCTTCCTCCTCAAGTACCGTCATTATCTTCCTTGAGGACAGAGTTTTACGACCCGAAGGCCTTCATCACTCACGCGGCGTTGCTGCATCAGGCTTTCGCCCATTGTGCAATATTCCCCACTGCTGCCTCCCGTAGGAGTTTGGACCGTGTCTCAGTTCCAATGTGGCCGATCACCCTCTCAGGTCGGCTACTGATCGTCGCCTTGGTAAGCCGTTACCTTACCAACTAGCTAATCAGACGCGGGTCCATCCTGTACTGGCTCACCTTTGATATTTAAGAGATGCCTCTCAAATATGTTATCCCGTATTAGCATACCTTTCGGTATGTTATCCGTGTGTACAGGGTAGGTTACCCACGCGTTACTCACCCGTCCGCCGCTCTTTACCTAAGTAAATCGCTCAACTTGCATGTGTTAGGCACGCCGCCAGCGTTCATCCTGAGCCAGGATCAAACTCTCAAATAAAAGTTTATCAGGCTCAGATACTATTGTTATCAAAATATCTGGCTTTATGGTTTGTTTCTTAATATAAATTAACCTACTGTTTAATTTTCAATGTTCGTGTTTATTTCCTGTTCCTTTTTTCAAGGACAAGTAATACTATATCATCTTTAAAACAGTAGGTCAATACTTTTTTATATTTTTTTATAAATTTTTTTCATATTCTTTTTTCAGCTTCTCTACTATCTTTTTCTCTAGTCTAGAAACAGTCATTTGTGATATCTCTAGTTCTTTAGCTATACTAGATTGTGTTTTATCAAAGAAAAATCTATCTTTAAAAATTTTAATTTCTAATTCATTTAAAGTTTCAATAAACTTATTAATAAAATCTTCATACTCTATACTCCCAAAGTTAGCTTCTTCTTTTCCAATCTTATCAATAAGAGTTATATCTTTATCCTCTGAATCATCATTGCTTGATGAGTCTAAAGACATTGGTTGATATCCATAAGAAGCTTCCATAGCCTCTAGAACATCTTCTTCACTAACTCCTATATAATCAGCTATATCTTTTACCTTTGGATGCTTTTTATTTTCTTGTTCTAGTTTAATCTTTGCATCACTTATCTTTTTGCTTAGTTCCTGTATTCTTCTTGGTACTCTAAGTGTCCATACTTTATCTCTAAAATATTTTTTTATTTCTCCTACTATAGTTGGTGTCGCAAAACTGGAGAATTCAAATCCTTTTTCAACATCATATCTATCAATAGCATAAATTAATGCCAATGAAGCAACTTGATATATATCTTCAAAATCAACACCTTTATTTATATACTTCTTAGCTAACAATCTTGCTAAATACAGATGTCTTTCAATAAGAATATTCCTAATGTCTACATTTTTATCTTTATTATATAAATTAAATAGCTCTTTTGTATCCATATTTAGGTAATGTGTAGCATTAGCTACATTTTTCATTAAATATCAACTCCTAAATATTTAGTCATTTTTATTTTTGTCCCTTGATTATGCTCTGATTCAATATCTACATCATCCATTAAAGTTTTAATTATAAATAATCCAAGACCACTTTCTTTTGGATTCTCTAAATCTGGTGTACTTATTGAGCTAACATCATATCCTTTTCCATTATCTTGAATTTCTATATTAATTGCATTATCTAAAATATTAAATACTATATTAAACACATCATCTTTACTGTGCTTTATTGCATTTGTGCATGCTTCTGATACTGCTACCTTTATATCTTCTATATCATCTATTGGAAACCCCATCTTATTAGCAATTCCAGATGCTGTTAATCTTATTATACTAACATAATCCGGATTTGTAGTAATTTCCATCTTTATAGTCTCACAAGCCAAAGTTTATCCCTCCACTTTAAATATTTTATCTAGACCTGTTATAGTAAAAATCTTCCTAACATTACTCTTAGGATTTACTATGTATATCTCTTTTTCATTTATTTTTAATTTTTTTAATACACCTATCATAGCTCCTAAACCTGTTGAATCTATATAATCTAAATCTTTAAGATTAATTTTTACATCTAACATGTTCTTTTCTATTAAACTATGCAAGTGTTCCTTTAATTTATCTGCTGTAGAAACATCAAGTTCTCCATCAAGACAAACATTCCAAAACTTATTTTGCGAATCTAAATTTGACTCTATATTCATAGACATGTAAAAACCTCCTACTTCCTCTTAATAATTTTAAATATATTTCCTATACTCAATATTTTATTAATTACATAAACTATATCATCTATTCCCTTTGATATTGATGATGCATTTTCAACAATATCTTGTATATGTCTTTCATTATAATCTACAATCTTATACGCCTTTTCAACAACCTTATTTATACTATTTAGAGTTTTAGCTAAATAAATTGCTACTATAAGAGCAGAGCTTCCTACTAAAACTGCTCCAATCTGCCACCCCCATGCATTCATTAGTTAACATCTCCCTCATCATCAAAGCTTTTACTTATTACTATATCTTCTTCTGAAATCTTTATATCTTCTTCATTATTATCATCGTCTACTAAATTTATTATTCTCTCTTTAACATCATTAAATGTTTCATGTAGAACTTCTTTTGGATTTTCTTTCATATCATTAAACTTCTCTTTTGTTTCTTTTCTTAGTTCAGAACCTTTTTTGGGTGCAAAAAACATACCAAATAAAAATCCTAAAATAGCTCCTAATAATAAAAATCCACCTTTTTTACAACTTCTCTTATTGCACATAACAATTACTCCTTTCAACTTTAAATTTTTATCTAACTACATTATACAAAAAGAATAGGATATTTATCCTATTCTTCTTCAATATTTATTTTGGCAATCGAAACTACATTGACTTCATCATTAGTCTTCATTAGTTTAACACCACTTGTAACTCTTCCAAATAGTGATATTTCATTAACTTTTATCCTAATAAGAACTCCATCAGAATTTATAATCATTATCTCATCATCTTCATTGACCATATCTGCACCTACAATTGTACCAGTCTTTTCAGAGATATTATAAGTTTTAATTCCTTTACCAGCTCTTATTTGACTTCTATACTCTTCTATATTTGTTCTCTTTCCAAAACCATTCTTACTTACAACTAACACATCTGTACCTTTACTACAAAGGTTCATAGATACAACAAAATCTTCTTTACTTAAAGTTATACCTTTTACACCCATTGCTGTTCTACCCATATATCTTATATCATTTTCATCAAACCTTATAGACATACCTTCTTTAGTTACTAAAAGTACTTCCTGTTTTCCGTCTGTAAGTTCTACTCCAATAAGCTCATCATCATCTCTTAATCCTATAGCAATAAGACCAGATTTATTTATATTTTTAAACTCTTCTCTCTTAGTCTTTTTAACAATACCTTTTTTCGTTGCAAGTAATAAATATTCATTTTCATCATTACCATCTATAGGTATTAGAGTAGCAATTTTCTCATCTGCTGACAATTGAAGTAAGTTCACTATAGCAGTACCTTTAGCTTGTCTCTTACCTTCAGGTATCTCGTATGCATTTAGTTTAAACACTCTACCTTTATTTGTAAAGAACAATAGTCTACTATGAGTAGTTGTAGTTATCAAGTGTCTTACAAAATCTTCTTCTCTAGTTGTAAGTGCTGAAATACCTCTTCCACCTCTTTTTTGACTCTTATAAGTGTCAGATGGAAGCCTTTTTATATATCCAAAGTGAGTAAGAGTTATTGCTATTTCTTCATCACTTATAAGATCTCTCATATCTATTTCGCCTTCAGCATGTCTTATTTCTGTTCTTCTCTCATCAGAGTAATTTTCTTTTATTATTGTAATTTCATCTTTTATTACATTTAAAAGTAGTCTTTCATCAGCTAAAATTTCTTTTAATCTATTTATCTTCTTGATTAAATCTTCATATTCAGCTTCTATCTTGTCTCTTTCTAAACCTGTAAGTCTTTGAAGTCTCATATCTAATATAGCTTGAGCTTGAATTTCGGTTAATTTGAATTTTTCTATTAAACCTATCTTAGCTTCTTGACCTGTTTTTGAAGCTCTTATCAAGCTTATAACAGCATCTATATTATCTAAAGCAATCTTTAATCCTTCTAAAATATGTGCTCTTGCTTCAGCTTTATTTAATTCAAATTTAGTTCTTCTTGTAACAACATCTTCTTGATGTTTAATGTAATGATACAGTATTTGCTTAAGATTTAAAACTCTTGGCTGACCATCTACAAGTGCAAGCATTATTATACTAAAAGTATCTTCCATTTGAGAATGTTTATACAGATTATTTAATACTATATTAGCATTAGCATCTCTCTTTAATTCTATAACGATTCTCATGCCATTTCTATTACTTTCATCTCTTAAGTCTGATATACCTTCTATTCTCTTTTCTTTAACTAACTCAGCTATTCTTTCAACTAGTTTAGCCTTATTTACTTGATAAGGTATTTCTGTAACTATTATTTGCTGTTTTCCTTTTGGTAGTTCTTCTATAAAAGCTCTAGACCTAACTTTAACTTTTCCTCTTCCAGTTCTGTACGCTTCTGCTATACTCTCTTTTCCCATTATAATTGCAGCAGTAGGAAAATCTGGTCCTTGAACAAATTTTATTAACTCATCTACACTACACTCTGGATTATCTATTAAGTATACAGTTGCGTCAATTACTTCAGCTAAATTATGTGGAGGTATTGAAGTTGCCATACCAACAGCTATACCATTTGAACCATTTACTAATAAATTAGGATATCTCGCTGGCAATACTGAAGGCTCTTTTAATGACTCATCAAAGTTTGGTTTAAAGTCTACAGTTTCCTTTTCAATATCTCTCAATAACTCTAATGATAATTTACTCATTTTAGCTTCTGTATAACGCATAGCTGCCGGTGAATCTCCATCAACAGAACCAAAGTTACCATGACCATCTACTAAAAGTGCTCTAGTTGAAAAGTCTTGAGCCATTCTTACCATTGCATAATAAACAGCAGTATCTCCATGAGGGTGGTACTTACCTAAAACGTCCCCAACAATACGAGCTGACTTTCTGTATGGTTTATCTGGAGTTAAATTTAATTCACTCATTGAGTATAGTATCCTTCTATGAACTGGCTTTAAACCATCTCTAACATCAGGAAGAGCACGTCCAGCTATGACACTCATCGAATAATCAATATACGATTTTTTCATTTCTTCCGCTATTTCAATAGGGAGTATTTTGTTATTTTCTTCCATGTATACTAATCCCCTCTCTCTATATATCTAAGTTTCTAACAAATCTTGCATTTTCTTCTATAAATTCTTTCCTTGGAGCAACCTTATCACCCATAAGCATTGAAAATACTTCATCTGCAATTGCAGCATCTTCTACAGTCACTTGTAGTAAAGTTCTTGTCTCAGGATTCATAGTTGTTTCCCATAATTGCTCTGCATTCATCTCTCCAAGACCTTTGTATCTTTGAAGTTCAACACCATTTCTTCCAATTTCATCTAATAAGATATTTAACTCTTTATCTGAGTAAACATAATGTTCCTTTTTTTGCTTTGTCACTTTATATAAAGGTGGCTGTGCTGCATAAACATACCCCTCATCTATAAGAGGTCTCATATATCTAAAGAAGAATGTTAATAATAAAGTTCTTATATGGGCTCCATCTACATCGGCATCGGTCATAATTATAATTTTATGATATCTAGCCTTGTCTATATCAAAATCTTCTCCAATACCACAGCCATAAGCTGTTATCATATTTTTTATTTCATCTGAAGATAATATCCTATCTAGTCTTGATTTCTCAACATTAAGTATTTTACCCCTTAAAGGAAGTATAGCTTGACTATTTCTATCTCTACCTTGCTTAGCTGAACCTCCCGCTGAATCTCCCTCGACTAAAAATATTTCGCTTTTAGCAGGGTCTTTCTCTGCACAATCTGCAAGCTTTCCAGGTAAAGATGTACTTTCTAGTACACTTTTTCTTCTTGTTAATTCCCTTGCTTTTTTTGCAGCTTCTCTAGCTCTTTGTGCTCTTAAAGCTTTATCAACAATTATTCTCGCTGTTGATGGGTTTTCTTCTAGGAAGGAACCAAGTTCATCAACTGTTACACTATCAACTATACCTCTCATAAAACTATTACCTAACTTTGTTTTAGTTTGACCTTCAAACTGAGGTTCTGGTAATTTAACTGATACTACTGCTGTAAGACCCTCTCTTATATCTTCACCAAGTAGGTTAACATCATTTTCCTTTAAAAATTTATTTCTCTTAGCATAATCATTTATAGTCTTAGTAAGAGCTGCTTTAAATCCACTTAAATGAGAACCACCTTCATGTGTATTTATATTATTCGCAAAAGAATATATGTTCTCTGTATAACCATCCGTATATTGCATAGCTAGTTCGACAAAACAATCATCAACCTTTTTATCTATATAAACTATGTCATCATGTATACCAGTTCTAGATTTATTTAAATACTTAATGTATTCTACCAAACCACCTGTATAGTGAAATTCTTTTCTTTTTTCTTGTCCTTCTCTTTTATCTTCAAATACTATTTTTATTCCTTTATTCAAGAAAGAAAGTTCTCTAAGTCTATACTCCAGTGTTTCATATTTAAACTCTACTTCATCAAATATTGTCTCATCTGGCATAAATTGAATCATTGTTCCTTTATCTTGAGATTCCCCAACTACTTCAAGCTTAGATGTTGGTAATCCTTTCTCATATGTTTGCTTATATATCTTTCCATTTAAGTAAACCTCTGCTACCATCCATTTTGACAATGCATTAACTACAGAAACACCAACTCCATGAAGACCTCCAGATACTTTATATCCTCCGCCTCCAAACTTTCCTCCTGCATGAAGATTAGTCAATACTGTTTCTAAAGTTGATTTACCAGTTTTAGGATGTATTTCAACAGGGATACCTCTTCCGTTATCTTTTACTAAAACACTGCCATCTTCATTAATAGATACATATATGTCTGAACAATATCCTTGTAAAGCCTCATCTATACTATTATCTACAACTTCATAAACTAAGTGATGTAAACCCCTAGGGCTTGTACTACCAATATACATACCTGGTCTTTTTCTAACGGCTTCTAATCCCTCTAATACTTGTATCTGACTTGCACCGTATTCTTGTTTCATTTAATTTCCTCCATTCTCTATGCTAATAACATCGCCATTTTCAATATTAAATATTGTAACATTTTTTTCATCAAATATTTTTTTATGTGAAATCTCAGCACTTGTTATAAACATTTGAACATTGCTTAAATTGTTTACTAAAAGTTTTTGTCTTGCTTCATCTAACTCACTAAAAACATCATCTAAAATTAATACTGGATACTCTTCAACTTCATTTTTTATTAATTCTATCTCTGATAACTTTAATGATATTGAAGCAGTTCTTTGTTGACCTTGTGAACCAAAAAGTCTTGCATCTAAATCATTTATGAATATATTTAAGTCATCTTTGTGTATACCATATCTGGTAGTCTTAGATTCTATATCATTAGGTCTATTCGATGACAACTTGGCTAAAAATTTATTATATACTGTATCTATAGTGTCTTCATCAGTTATATTTATTTGATTTTTATATCTAATTGATAATCTTTCAACTCCATTAGTCAAATTCATATGCATATCCTCAGATATATTAGCTATCTTTTTTATAAAGTCTCTACGCAAAATATAAATATAGCTTCCATACTTTGCTAATGTATCATCATATACATCTAATAAAGCTTCATCGACATGTATACTTTTAAGCACCCTACTCCTTTGAGAAAGTGTTTTATTGTAATTGGTAAGATATTTATAATATTTAGGTATAATCTGACTAATCTCTTTGTCTATAAATGTCCTTCTTTCTTTAGGACCCTCTTTAACCAATCTCAAATCCTCAGGAGAAAATATAACAACATTTAAGTTGCCAAGTAATTCCTGTATCTTTTGTAAAGGAACTTTATTTATTCTTATCCCCTTTTTATCTTTTCCAATAATTAGCTCTATTAGACTATATTTATCATATTTTGAAAAACTTCCTCCAATATATGAGTTTTCACTATTAAACCTAACCATTTCTCTATCTTTGTTAGTCCTAAATGATTTTCCAAAAGAAAGCATATAAATAGATTCTACTATATTTGTCTTCCCTTGACCATTTTTACCAACAAGTAGATTTACTTTCCCATTAAATTCCAGATGCAACTTTTTATAATTTCTAAAATTAACAAGCTGCAAACTTTTAAGTTTCACAAAAAGTTCTCCTTTTTTACAATACTTTTATTTTAGTTCCTTCTATCTCAACTATATCTCCTGATTTTATCTTTTTTCCTCTTCTTAATTCTATTTCATCATTTACTGTCACTAAACCTTCTTGAATTAAAAATTTTGCATGACCTCCTGTTGATGCAATCTCTGCTAATTTAAGAAATTGATCCAACTTTATATATTCTGATTCTATAGTTATTTCAGTCATAATAGTTCCTCCTTGTCACTATTTTAAACAAATTCCTATTGATACACTAAAAGTATATTATACCATAAATATGCTTATAAAAGGAGTTGTCTAAGATTAGAAAAATTTTCTACAAAAGACAACTCCTTCATGTCTGCTATATATTTGATGATATTCTTACTGGAAGTAGTAAGTAAATATAATTAACATCATCTGTTGGTTTAATTATACAAGGATTTACATTTGTAGTAAATTCTATAAATATTTCCTCATTATCTATATTTTTCAAACCTTCAATAAAGTATCTAGAATTAAAAGCTATATCTAGATAATCTCCATCTAAATCTATTTCAACCTCTTCATACACATTTCCTTTTTCTGTATTGGAAGTAATTGCCATTACCTTATCCCTTATAGATAATTTTATAAGATTATTTTTTTCTGATTGAGACAATAAAGATGCTCTTTCTATACTATTTAAAAGTTCCTTAGTATTTAATTTAACTCTGCTGTTATGTTCTCTTGGTAATAATTTTTTATAATCAATAAAATCTCCCTCAAGTAGTCTTGTAATAATTTTTGTATCATTAATTATAAAAATAGCATTTTTTTCGTTAAATCCAACTTTAACATTATCTTCTCCAGAAAGCAAGCTATTTACATCTATAAGTGTCTTTCCAGGAATTATAACTTTTATATTTTCAGTTAAACTATCAACTGAGCAACTTTTTACAGCTAATCTATATCCATCAATTGCTACTAAATTTAAGTTTTTATCCACAATCTCTAAAAGCTCTCCCATTAAAACAGGTTTCGTTTGATCCTGTGAGATAGCAAATACAGTTTGTTTAATCATATTTTTTAGGATTTCTTGAGGTATGCTGTATAAATCTTCTTCGTTTAATTCTGGTAGTTTAGGGAATTCTTTTGCTGCATATCCTTTAATTTTAAATCTTGAATTTACACAATTTATGTAAATATTATTTTCTGAATCAGTTTCTATTTCAACAAAAGAATCTGGTAATTTTCTAATTATGTCTCCAAATAGCCTTGCATCGACAACAACATCACCTTTTTCTATAATTTCTGCTTGTACGTAAGTTTCTATTCCTATTTCAGCATCATATCCAGTAAGTTTTAATTGACCTTCTTCTGTAGATATAAATATACCTTTTAATAGTTCTATAGTAGTTTTTCCATTAATAGCTTTTTGAGCGATTCCAATTCTATTTGCTAGGATTTTTTGATTACAAATTATTTTCAATGTGGATAACCTCCTCTGGCTTTTTATATAAAAAAATAAGTTAAAATCATAGTAGTAATAGTAGTAGGTGTTGTTGATAATGTTAATAAGTATGTATAACATTATAAATACAAAGATATTAACATGTGTATAAGATGTTAATATCTTTGTTATTTTAGACTTGATAATTTGTTAATAATTTTTGTTCAAAAAAAGTATTAACAGGTTATTCAAGAGATATAAACATACAATTGTGTATAAATTATCCCTTCAAATCTGATATAATTTTATCTATTTTAGTTTTAATTTCTTCACTTTCTTCTATATCCTTAGACACTTTATCATGAGCATGAATTACTGTTGTATGGTCCCTACCCCCAAACTCTTCACCTATTTTAGGAAGGGATAAATCAGTAAGTTCGCGCGTTAAATACATAGCTATTTGTCTTGGATAAGCTATTGAACGTGTTCTTTTTTTAGAATTAAAATCTTCCATTTTTAGATTGAATACAGAAGATACTTTTTCTTTTATTCTAAGAACATTTATTTCTTCATTTTTAGAAGTTGTTATAATATCTTTCAAAGCTTCTGTAGCAAGATCAAAAGAGATTACCCTATTACTAAGAGAAGAATAAGCAACTACTCTAGTTAATGCACCTTCTAGTTCCCTTATGTTTGACTTAATATTCTTTGCTATATATGACATGACTTCATTTGGCACGTCTATACGTTCTAGTTGAGCCTTTTTTCTAAGTATAGCAATTCTTGTCTCAAAGTCTGGTGCTTGAATATCAGTTATAAGTCCCATTTCAAATCTCGATCTTAGTCTATCTTCTAGTGTAGGTATATCTTTTGGTGGTCTATCACTAGATATAATTATTTGTTTGTTTGCTTCATGAAGAGTATTAAATGTATGGAAAAACTCTTCTTGAGTTCTTTCTTTCCCTGCTATAAATTGAATATCATCGATTAATAATACATCTACATTTCTATATTTATTTCTAAATTCTTCGTTTTTATCGTCTTTTATAGAATTTATAAGTTCATTAGTAAATTTTTCTGAAGAAACATAAACGACTTTTGAGTCTTTTTTTTGACTAACAATATGATGACCTATAGCATGCATTAAGTGAGTTTTACCTAATCCAACTCCTCCATACAAAAAAAGTGGATTGTAAGCTTTAGCTGGAGATTCTGCAACTGCAACACATGCAGCATGTGCAAATCTATTGCTATTACCAATAACGAACGTATCAAATGTGTATTTTGGATTTAGATTAGGGTAAAGCACCCTATAATTTAAATCTGTACTATCAGAATTTAAGTCGGCAACTTCTTTTTCGCTCAATACAAATTTAATATTATATTTTTTTAATGACAACTGGCTGATAGCATCTTCAATTAAATGCAAATATCTATTTTCTAAGATATCTTTATTAAAATCACTAGGAGCCAGTAAAATTAAGTCATTAAGATGTATTTTTAATGGTACGATGTTTTTAAAAAAGGTATTAAAACTTACTGAAGTTAAGTCACCTTTTATTAATTGTAGGGTTTTGTCCCATAAAGAAACTATATCCAT